>CACXGS010000429.1 GCA_902767195.1 uncultured Lachnospiraceae bacterium
GAGAAACATCCCTGGATGGGGTGGGACAGGTATCATAAAGCAGAAGCCATGCTGAAAGAAGCCGCCGATGATTTTGATGTGAAGGACTGTTTTGAGATTCTGAAAGCGGTTTCACAGGAAGTCTGTCCGACGGTTGTGTCTATGGTATATGATGTGGGAGAGAGGACCGTTTGGTGGTGCGAAAACCGGGATTGGGAAAAGATAAACAAAAAGTCTCTTTCTATTTAATGATGATAAGGAGGGGAAAATGATACTATTTTTGACAAGCAGTCCTATCGGAGTATATCGAAGTGAAGAACCGTTAGATTATAAAGGGTTTAATCCCGCGAACGGCATGGTGGAGAAATTGCGGGAAAGCTGGACAGATCACGCCCGATGCCTTCTCATATCCGCTTTTCCCGATGAGTATGACCTGAATGACCGGATGAGGAAAGATTTTGAGGGCATCATAAAAGATACAGAATTGACTGTTTCGTGCATGGACATTTGTGATTTCCGCAACGGAAAAGAAAAAGCAGATGCCCTGCACAGCTACGATGTTGTCATTCTTGGTGGCGGACATGTACCAACGGAAAATGCATTCTTTAAAGAGATTCATCTTGCCGACCGATTCTGCGGTTATCAGGGGATTGTGATGGGTATCAGCGCCGGGACCATGAATTGTGCCCGTGTTGTATATGCCCAGCCGGAAATGCCGGGAGAAGCGACTGATCCGTCCTATGAAAGGTTCATTTCCGGACTTGCTCTCACTGAATACAACATACTGCCACATTATAATGCGGTAAAGAACGATGTTTTGGACGGAATGCGCCTGATAGAAGATATCACCTTTGCTGACAGTTTCGGACATACATTTTATGCACTTACAGACGGCAGCTATCTGTTTCAGACAGATAGTCTCGCGGAAATCCGAGGGGAGTCTTACAGAATCTGTGATGGTGAGCTCGTACAGATTAGCAGAAACGGAGAAGTGTACACGCTTTCCTCATAGTTTGGTGCAATTCATCAGACGGTCTTCCATGGGAGTCTCGCAGTTGTTTCCTTTGATGCAGCTTGTGGTCAAAAAAGAAAACAGGATAAAGCGGATATATAATTGCTCTGAGAAGTTTCCTATAGTATAATTATTATGAATAAGAATACATGGAGGTTAACATATATGTCAGGTTTTATTTCTGCATTGATCAAACAGCGAAAGGATGCGAAAAAAGCTGAACCAGATACCAATGGAAGGCTTAAAGAGATCCTTGATATCCTAAAGAAATATGATTACGATGATGGTATTACACCTGAGATAACGGTGAGTATCCTTCAGGATCTGGGACCGACATTTGTCAAGCTGGGGCAGATTGCCTCCCAGCAGTCTGAGTATATCCCTCCTGACTATTGTGATGCCCTCGTGAAGCTTCGGTCGGAAGCTGATCCCATGAAGATTGAAGATGTTTATTCCCAAATTGAAAAATATCTGGGGAAACCGGTGGGAGAGCTCTTTGCTTCTTTCGACGAACAGCCTATGGGGTCTGCATCCATCGCCCAGGTCCACAAGGCAGAGCTGCCCGATGGTACCGTAGTGGCTGTCAAGGTACGCCGCCCCGGCGTTGTAGATACTGTGGCGCGGGATTTTGCCCTTATTGAGAAGATTCTCGACAAATTTGTCAAGGATGACAAAGGAGGTTTCGACATCAAAAGTTTGATCATGGAACTGGAGAAAACCTCCAAAGTAGAACTTGATCTCACCAACGAAGCGAACAATATCGATCTTTTCCTGAAGAACAATGCCGGACGCGAGATGGTGGAAAGTCCCAGATGCTACCACGATTTCACCTGCGAAGCTGTTCTCACCGAGGATTTCGTCACAGGTAACGAGGTCGGGGACAGTGCTTTCCTTGAGACCCTGAGCCAGGAAGAGCGGGACCGTATTGCTTCCCTCATTGCAGAAAACTTTGCATCACAGGTGCTTACGGATGGTTTCTATCATGCTGACCCCCACTCAGGAAATGTAATGATAAAGGAACCGGTTTCCCGTGAGCCGGTTACAGAGACAGAAACGACTGAACCCGTGGAGAATGATGAGGAGGCAGCTCCCGAAAAGAAGGTGGAGCTTCCGGACCACGGTATTGAATGGATTGACTTTGGTATGATGGGTACTCTTACGACGAAGCAGCGTCAGACACTCATCGATATCGTCACCAACATCGTGATGCAGGATGCATACGGCCTCAAACGCACAGTATTGCGTGTGGCAGAACCGATGGGAGAGATCGATCACGGCGCTATGCTTGAGATGTGCGAAGACATGTGCAGTCAGTATACGGGGGCGGATTTCGGAGACTTTGACCTTGGTGATCTCCTGGGTTCTGTTTTAGGCGGCCTTCAGGATGAGAATTATAAAGTTGATCCCTTCCTCACCAATCTGGTCCGCGGCATTATCGCCATGGAAGGAACCATCAAAACATTGAGCCCCAATGTGAACATTTTGAATTACTTCACCGACAAAGTGGACATCGGGTTAGATTTCAATATCAATCTGGATAATCCCGAAGAGATGAATCCGGATATTGCTTTAGGCCTCCTGCAGCTGTTCAAAAGCGTCATAGAATCTTCAACCAAGACCGCCGAAGCCCTGGACATGCTGGAGAAAGGGCAGGTCAAGGTACGCACTGACTTGAGCTTTGAAGAGAAAGCCCTGAATACGGTCAACCGCCTCACAGGATATACGATCCGGGCATTAATGATTATTGCGCTATTCATCGGATCCTGTATGATATGCATAGCTTCTGCGGTGGCAGGCCTCGACGAACCTGTCGGAATATCTGTCCTTATATTGGGACTTGCAGGATATATTGTCAGCGTCTTCTTTGCATACCGCCTTTACAGGAGTATGAAGAAAAATAAATAAACAGTGTGGTGGCCGCGTGGTGCCTGGGTGGTGCCTGTCACCCTTTCAGAAATCTTAAGCTCTTAAACTTTTTGTAAGGGTGACAGGCACCACCCCTCTGATACATAGCTTTTTATATTTTCCGACTGTCTGTTTTGAAGCCGTTAATAGCTGCTGCATCACATAGCGGGAAGAACAGTTCAAACCATCCGGTAGATTCTTTTTAACAATTGCGGCTGTTGCAGATACCACTGCTGCTGCCATTGATGTACCGTTCTTTGTCCCGTATTCATTTCCCGGAAGAGTACTGTACATGTCTGCTCCCGGTGCTGCAATCTCATATTCAGGCCCTTCGCCCATGGCATAATCCCAATTAGAGAAAGATGCCAATCTGCCATTTTTATCATATGCCATAACTCCCAGCACATAGGGATAACAGGCCGGATATTGATTTCCTTTTGCCGTTCCCGGCGCATCAGCTGTGGGGTAACCCTCATTTCCTGCTGCAGCAACAAGAATGCTTGTTCCAAAAGCCTCCTGACATGCTTCCTCCACCAATGCAGAATGCACATATGCACCAAATGACATATTAATAACATCTGCTCCCATACTGCTTGCATAACGTATCGCTTTGACCACATCCGTTGATTGAAAGACGCCGTCTTTTCCGGCTGCCTTTACCGCCATGATCTTAACATTGGGACAAAGTCCTCTGCCGCCTTTTGAATTATCAGACATGGCTATAATCCCTGCCACATGGGTACCATGTCCGTTTTCGTCCATGGGATCATGACTATCGCTGTCAAATGCGGCGCCATAGATATCATCCACCATGCCGTTGCGGTCATCGTCGACACCCGCCGCTCCTTTATATTCCGCATCATTTATCCATATATTATCCGCGAGATCTTCATGTGTATAATCAATGCCCGTATCAATTACAGCCACGACCACATCTTCTCCGGACATACGATTGGTGAAACCATCTGTTTTATACAGCTCACTCAGCCCCTGATCTTCCATATACCATTGTTCTGTCATGCCGGGATCGGCTTCTTCAGCAGTTCCTTCTGTGTTACTCCTGTAGTCGCCGGAATTATCGGCGTCACATAAATGGTACAGATACACCGGCTCTGCGATAAGGGATTCATTCTGAGAATTACAATCATCAATGATGCGCCAGACATCCTGTGAATCATTGATCTTCAGAGAATAAGCGACAAGACTGCTGGCATCATCCAAAGCATACTCGGATACAATCTCATATCCTGTCACATTATATTGCTTATACCAGTCAGTATCTTCAATTGGGGCCGTATCCTTTGCTTCATTTCTCATAATGATAAAGCTGTCATCTCTTATCCGGACAGACTCTCGATAGGAAGGATCCGATATCTTACTGATTATCTCTTTATAATCAATCCCGGCCGTAAAGGAATCTGACGAATCCGGCACATTCCTGTCATCTTCCATTGTGCCTGCAGCGTCCTTCTTAACGCTATAGCTATGATCAGCATTAGCGGCGGCAGTTTGATATACTTTATTCTTCTCTGAATCATTAGAAGAAGATATAACAGCATCATGGTCAGATACATCTATATTAAGCTGTAAAATGACAAACAACACCACAATAGCGGCTGCAAGTATTTTTTTCATGTATTTTCCCATGTATATTTCCCCTGATGCTTTACTAATATGAGTATGTGACAATATGGTCAAAGGGCATTTGCAATTTCAGCAAATGCCCTTCGGGCTTATTAAGTAATAAGCAGTTAACAGTTACTTTAAATAGATTGATTGTTAGTTGGTTGTTGCAGCCTTGCCCATCATGTCCTTAACAGTTCCACCACTGACAGGGTGAATCTTCATAAGTTCTGCATTGGTTCCACTCGCACCTTTTCCTGTTGTGTCATCACCTGGCCAGGTGTTGTTACTGAAGTTCTTGGTTGCAGTGCCTTCAAATACAAGTACGTTGGTTCCTTTACCATCTACATACTTGACATCCTTAAGCGGCATATAGGTTGCAAATCGGTTTACATCAACAGAAGGACTACTTACATCTGCAAGCACCTCATCATATATTACGGAGAATCTTACCTTATCACCCGCTTTATAATCAGTGGTTGCAGCAGGTGCTATACCGACCTGATCAGGACCTGCTGTGTCAGTGGTATTAAGTGCCGCTGTAGTGTAATGAACATCTGCGTGTCCGCCGCCAACCTTATTACCCCAGAGACTAAAACCACATGCATCATATCTTGCCCAGGTCGTAGACTTCCAGGTTCCGCCCATTCTGAAATGACCTGTGTGACTGTCATCATCCTCATCATCAGGGAAGTTGTGGAAGCTCATGTCTACTTTGGCAGATTCACCTTCAGGTATTATTGGAGTTCCACTGTCAGTTGTCTTTGATTTCAGATATGTCCACATCTGTGTCTCATGGTCATTCACATAGTATTCAATATCAGAAATCTGAATTGACAGTACGGTTCCTGCATCCTTCAAATAGTACTCCTTCTCCTTATCCGATATGATCGAATCCAAAGGCATATTATTAGGATCTGAGGCA
>CACXGS010000430.1 GCA_902767195.1 uncultured Lachnospiraceae bacterium
CCATGTCCATCGTGTTTGTCGTTTGGTGGTGTCTGTACGTTCTGGGACGGACTGATCTTAAGTCCGTCATCAGACGAACAGATGCCAGCAACTGACACAACACAGGACATGGGGATCCTTGTCTTTTACAGGAATCTTTTCTTGAAATGAATATTTGTTTATGCTACAATCAAATCTATGGCAATATGAAGGGGTGTAGTATGTATAAATTAATCAGCAGAGACGGCCTGGCTAAACGTGGTCAGTTAAGGACTGTCCACGGCACCATCGAGACGCCGGTATTTATGAATGTCGGGACGGCGGCGGCCATCAAGGGGGCTGTCAGCACAGATGATTTAAAGACACTAGGGACACAGGTGCAATTATCCAATACCTACCACCTTCATGTGAGGACCGGAGATGAGCTGATTAAACGCTTCGGTGGTCTGCACAAGTTCATGGTCTGGGACAGACCCATTCTGACGGATTCCGGAGGATTTCAGGTCTTTTCTCTGGCAGGCCTTCGCAAGATTAAGGAGGAGGGCGTCAGATTCCAGTCTCACATTGACGGGCACTACATTTTTATGGGCCCGGAGGAGAGTATGCAGATACAGTCTAATCTGGGGTCCACCATCGCTATGGCCTTTGATGAGTGCCCGCCCAGCAAGGCGGACCGGAATTATATTCAGCAGTCTGTGGACAGGACCTACCGATGGCTGATACGCTGTATAGAGAAGATGAAAGAGCTGAATGCCAGGGAGGACACGGTGAATCCCCATCAGCTGCTTTTCGGGATTAACCAGGGAGGCGTGCTCCCGGATGTCCGGATCGAACATGCCAAAAGAATCAGTGACCTGGACCTCCCGGGTTATGCGATTGGGGGTCTTGCTGTCGGTGAGACCCATGAGGAAATGTATCACATTCTGGATGAGGTGGTCCCTTGGCTGCCGACGGACAAGCCCACTTACCTGATGGGTGTGGGAACACCGGCCAATATCCTTGAGGCGGTGGACCGGGGCGTAGACTTTTTTGACTGCGTCTACCCCACCAGGAACGGGAGACATGGACATGTCTACACAGCCCATGGGAAGCTGAACCTTTTTAATAAGAAGTTTGAGCTCGATGACCGGCCCATCGAGGAGGGCTGTGGATGTCCGGCCTGCAGAAGTTACAGCAGAGCCTATATCAGACATCTGCTGAAGGCAAAGGAGATGCTGGGACTCAGACTCTGTGTGCTCCACAACCTTTACTATTACAACCATCTTATGGAACAGATTCGCCGGGCTGTCGAAGAGCACCGTTACAAGGAGTTCAAGAAGGCCGCCCTGGAGGCTATGTCGCAGAAGGAACTTTCATAACAGGAGAAAACAGCTTTGCTGTCTGTTATTGATATAAATCCACAATTATTATTTTATGGAGGAAAGAACATGATTTTAAGCAGCTCTTTAAATGGAATTTCTATGATCCTGATGTACCTCGTCGTATTTGGAGGAATCATCTACTTTATGACCATCCGGCCATCCAGGAAGCAGGAAGCGGCAAAGAAGGCCCTGCATGATTCCATGAAACCCGGGGACAGTGTCCTGACCAATAGCGGTTTTTATGGAGTGATCATTGATATCATGGATGACACGGTGATCGTTGAGTTCGGATCCAACAGAAACTGTCGTATTCCCATGACCAAGGACGCCATCTCCGCAGTGGAGAGTCCCGACTTTTCCAAGACCGCTGAGGAAGAGTAAAGTTCAGAATTCCGCTTTTTTTCATCGAATGTTTATGATATAATGACTCTGAATGCAGCGGCTGTCCGGTCCGGTCTGACGACCTGGCTGATCTGCCCTGCGTTAATTTAAGAAAAAGTGAGGAGGGCTTGTTGTGAAGAGAGTGAAGACACTTACCGGAAAGCAGACTTACAATAATACGATCTGTAAGGGTGGCTGCGGCGAATGCCAGACATCCTGCCAGTCCGCATGTAAGACATCCTGTACAGTAGGTAACCAGACCTGTGAGAACAATAAATAACAGCGGCTCTCAGGATACCTTGGTAAAGATGCCGGCCCGGAGTGAGTGGTCACTGGCTGCCGGCAAGATGCCGCTGGGGACTCAATCCCGATAACTTGTTAGTAATAGGGTGAACAGATTACTGTTCACCTTATCTTTCGTGTAGCCATATTCGATGGAATAAGGAGAATATTGTGCCTGCACGATCAGACATAGGATACCCTGTGTGCCCTCCAAATCGGCCCGGCTTTTGCGGCGGGAATCCGGAAGGAGGGGAAAGGAGAACTTGTTTGGTTCATCAGTATAAAAATAATGGATATAACATCGTGATGGATGTATGCAGCGGCGCAGTCCATGTGGTGGACGATGTCACCTATGATGTGATTGAGCATTTTGAA
>CACXGS010000431.1 GCA_902767195.1 uncultured Lachnospiraceae bacterium
AATGTTTATCGGTTGAAATAATTTTTGATAAGATTTACCTACTATCAGATTATAGAAAAAGGCGGCCCAGTGAGCCGCCTTTTTTAATGAATACAATTCTCTATTTTACGAATGCCTTCCTGCAGGTCTGCTGATAATCCCAATGCTTAAAGGACGGGACCGTATCATCATAGACAGACCGGTCGTTCCTGAAATCATACCGGGTTGTGGGCAGAATATCGGGAGCCCGGCCTTCTTCCACCCACCGGGTCAGGGCTTTCATGCCTTCCGCGCAGGATACCGCAGCCCCGCTCCAGTCCAGAATGGAATGGCCAGCCATAGAGGGCATAAACATGCGGATGGTCTGATTCATGATCTTTTCAGACGGGAAATGATCCATCATATCCCGGTAATAGTCGATGGCTGCCTTGAAGGGCACGACACAGTCACCGGTTCCCTGGGTGATCAGGAGTTTGCCGCCGTGGGCGGCATAGGCGGTGAAGTCGCTGTCGTTAAAGTCATAGCGGATAAATGCCTTGCGGAAATCCGTATAGATCTGTTCATAATCATCGTAAGAAAGAGAGCGGACATCCAGATGAGGATTCATAGTGAACCACTTAAGCATCTGTTCGGCGATTGGCATGAGGCCCAGCAGGCCGTCATCCTTGCGCTTGAGGTAGCCGTACATCTGATTATCTGTTGCAAGAGGCCACTGCCTGATGGCAGGTCCGAACCCGTAAGCCATCCGCTTGCCGTCTTTTGTGAAAGGGCCGTCCCATGTCTTAACCATGACCTCCAGGTCACGACGGGTGATGGGGCCGTCCGGAGTCTCAAGATTCAGGAGGGAGTGGATGAAATCCATCCATATGATCTCTCTGCTGTCAAAAGGAAGATCCTTCTTGGCAGGATCTGCTGTTGCCAGGTCGAATGCAGCCTGGTACTTGGAGACCGGAACTACATGCTTCTCGTTGGCCTCCACGATGGGAGCCCACAGGCAGGCAAACTGAAGATCAAGATAGTTAATGGCCGGTCCGTCCGCCCATACACCGTCATAATCTTCCGGGAAGAAAGCCGCTTCCGTGATAACCTGTCTGCCGCCGCCGGAAGTTCCGTGCATGTAGCTGGCAATAATATCCTGACCGTAAAGAGTGGAAGTCAGGAGCTTGCCGATGACAGTCATCTCGTGGAGTGTGGTAAATGCCCAGGCTTCAATCTGGTCACACTCCAGAATTCCATCATCATCAAAACCCCAGGTACAATCCAGGCGGATGCCTGTATTGTTGTCAGCTACTGCGCAGGCGTAACCGTTCTTCAGAGCCATGGGCCAGGAGATGACATTAAAGGTTACTGAAGTATACCAGTCCACCTCATTGTTGGTCCCCGCGCCGGCAATCCCCATAAATCGGCCGTTCCAGCTGGCGGGAAGATAGACCCGAAGGGTTCCCGTATGCTTTGCGGCCACCTTCTGATCCATACGGATCAGGTAAAAATCTCCGATATTGTCAAGAGTCGTCTTCTCCGGCTCGGAGTAAGTACCGGCAGGATAGAATTCGACGCTTCTAAGAGCGACATTGGGGAAATCCGACAAGAGAGGGCGGACAGTCTCCTCAGTGCAGCTGCCCTTTAAGACAGCACTCATATCAGAAAATGTATGGTCATCCATCCAGTGATAGAGAGGATGTTCAAACCATCTTGTAATCGTATTCATTGTAATACACTCCATGGAAAAAAGGTTCGTTCATTCTTCATTTATATAATAGCATCATTTTGTCAGGGATACAATGGAATTCGGGAGCGCTTTTTAAGGTCTGTTTTCCATACATCCCTTTACTTTTTCTTTATCTTCAGGCTATAGTCATTGGACCGATATTTATATGGCTTCATCTGGATATATAGTTTCTGGCCCTTTTTCATTCTTTTCTTAAGAACCGTTGAATTGCGTATTCCGTCTTTGTAAGTAAGATATTTATTTCCCAGATAGAATTCTGCACCCAGATCATATGTTTTTGAGAAGTCATAAATCTTCATATGAACCGTATAGGTACCATTTTTTGGGGCGGTAAATACATGCCAGTCCGGATCTCTCCCCCCCAGGAGTCCATAACAGCGGATACCGGTTCTGAGCTTGTCTGCATGTTTTTTATCGTTATTGTCCTCCTTCTCAAAGTGGGAGAGAGGTATAACCCGAATTCGAACTTTATATTTGCTTCCACCTTTTTTTCTCATGGTAATTCTAAGGTGTGCAGACTTTTTGATCTTAGTGTCGAAGAGGTTTAGTCTGTCAACATACCAATCCAGCATATCATTGCTTTTTCCATTGATATAAAGCTTTCCTTCACTGACACCTTCGATAATCAGATAACCACTGCAGGGCATCTTCATGCTCAGGTTTATGGTTCCGTCAGACGGCATCCTTCCACGATAAAAGCGATTGGCTTTGATTGTCTTTGCCTGTGCAGGACAACTGATGAAAAAACCAAATATTAATGCAGCAACAAACGGAAGAAGAAGATTATTTATTGTTTTCATAACAGCTCCTTTCTAAGCATCTTCTATGATAGTGACAGCTTAATTATAGCACATTTTCTCCTCGGTCTGTATTTTAAAACCCTGCACAGATATCCGTACAATTCCAGTATCTTTTTCTACTGTAAATGGTAACAAAAGCAAAAGACTCTTGAGTTTGACCGACAAAAATGTTACAATCTTAAAGCGGATTCAAAATCAGCATAGGCGGACATGGCGGAACTGGCAGACGCGCCAGACTTAGGATCTGGTGTCTTACGACGTGGGGGTTCGAGTCCCTTTGTCCGCACTTACTACCCTGAGAACCTCATTGATCAAGGCTCTCAGGGCTTTTTTTCGGGAAGGAACGTACTTTTATGGAACAGAAACACAAGCGCCGGGTCAGATACTCCGGCAAATATCCCAGAAAGTTTGAAGAAAAATATAAAGAGCATAATCCGGACAAGTACGCGGATACTGTGGCTCACGTCATCGAAAAGGGGAGTACCCCTGCCGGCATGCACCTGTCTATCATGGTGGATGAGATTCTTGAATTTCTGGATATCCGGCCGGGAATGAAAGGGGTGGATGCGACCCTGGGCTACGGTGGGCATACCACAAGAATGCTGGAGTGCCTCAAAGGACAGGGTCATATATACGCTCTGGATGTCGACCCGCTGGAGTCGGAGAAAACAAAAGCCCGGCTTAGGAAAGCCGGGTATGGGGAAGATATTCTGACCGTTCGCCTGATGAACTTCGCAGAAATTGACCGTCTTGCCGAGGAGGCGGGGCCGTTTGATTTTATTCTGGCAGATCTGGGGGTATCCTCCATGCAGATTGATAATCCGCAAAGAGGTTTCTCCTATAAGGTAGAGGGTCCTCTGGATCTTCGGATGAATCCTCTGTCCGGGGAGAGTGCCGCCGAGAGACTGCGCACTATCACCGAGGATGAATTCGCCGGGATGCTCATGGATAATTCTGACGAGCCCTATGCTGAGGAAATCGCCAGTCAGGTCTTTTCTTCTATGAAGAGGGGGAAGGAGATTACCACGACTTCAGACCTGCGTTCACAGATCGAGGAAGCTTTGGCTTTCCTTCCTGCCCGGGAGAGAAAAGAAGCGGTGAAGAAATCCTGCCAGAGAGTCTTTCAGGCGCTGCGTATTGATGTCAACAGTGAGCTGGAGGCGCTCTTTGCTTTCCTTGATAAGCTGCCCGGTATCCTGGTGCCCGGAGGCAAAGCAGCCATTCTGACCTTCCACTCGGGGGAGGACAGGCTGGTGAAAAAAGCTTTCCAAAGGGGATATCGCAGCGGAGACTATCAGGATATTGCAAAAGATGTGATCCGTCCCTCCAAGGAAGAATGCCGCCGGAATCCCAGAGCCAAGTCTACCAAGTTCCGCTGGGCAATCAGGGCAGAATAACCGTTGCCCCAGCATCCTTTAGCATCCTGGTAAGCTGTTCGATGTAACAGCCTCCCAGGGATGCTTTCAATTCCCTCCTATTAATAAATTCTACTTCCAGATCAGCATCCTGTTCTGTCAGGATATCATAGAGAGCATCCAGGTTATAGCCGAAGTAGTCCGGCAGTTCCAGAACCTGTCCGATCTCATTATATAAGTGTTCTCTGCAGTGTATGCGCCGCCCGTCTATAATAACTCTCATCATTGATCATCTCCATATACGAATTCAAATGTCTCATAGTGATTCTCTGTATAATATATATTACCGTCATCAGAGTAGATCAGTCTCTTCGGGCCTCTGCTCTTAGCTCCCAGGGTGTCGATATCGCATTCGTGATATGTCCGCCCTTTCACAACCGGCAGATCCTTCTGGTAATTGCCGAAATAATCTCCTCCGATGCACTTGCCCGGTGCGTATGGATTCAGATTGCCTCCATGCCAGCCCAGCTTCCTGGCCTCTTTTTTTGTGATGAAATTATTCGGGAGACGGCCATACTGAATCAGATAATTGCTGACATCTTCTTTGCTGGTGTAGCTGCCGTTTTCATCAAGCTTCGAATCGTCCTCATCTTTCGAATATCCGTAGCCCGGCTTGTCAGTCTCCCCGGTATCCGTCCATCCGGATCCGGTATCTTCGGACTCCTTGTTCTTCTTATAACAGGTGCAATTCTCACATCCGGATTTCGATCTGGATGAAGTATCACCGGTACCCGTCTGGGTATTCCCCCCGCATCCCGTGAGAAATGTCATGAGAATAAGCAGGAAAACAGCCAGTGCCTTATATATCTTGCCTTTCCTTAATACCATAATAATTCCTCCCTTATGATAGTTGAATCATGATGTCATCATTATATCACCCGGGAAAAAGACTGTAAAGAATGAGAATTGGAAAAAAATGGTTGAAAAAACAATTAATAACTGGTAAAATATGGTAAATATGGAAATTATAATGAGGAGGAGATGGAGTGTTGATGTCATATGATGATTTTCAGGAATATATTACAGAACATATTCTGGAGGGATGGATGCCGGAGGAGGATGTTGAACTGATGGTCCATACGGTCACGAAGAACAACGGATACCGGCTCAGGTGTTTAAGTATCCGTCCCAGCCAGAAGGAGGAGATACCCCAGATGTTTCCGGTGATCTACCTGGATTCTTATTATCAGCAGTACAGAAAGGGAGCTCCCCTGGATGACCTGATCATGGATATAAGAGAAAGCTATACCGCCGGCAGTATGGCAGGTCCTGACCATCAGATTATGCCGGAAGATTATGAGCAGATCAGGGACCAGCTGGTTTTCCGTCTGGTGAATTATGAGAAGAACCGGGAGACTCTGGAGTCCTGTCCCCATGTCAGGATAGCGGATCTGGCCCTGACTTTCCGATGGATCGTGGATATCGAAGGAGCGAGGCTGGCCTCCGCTCTGGTGACAGATGAGATGTTCTCATGGTGGGGGATTTCCAGGGAGGAGCTTTTACAGGTGGCTGCAAGCAATACCAGTCGCCTGTTCCCGCCCAGGCTCCGTCTGCTGTCAGAGATGATCGGGGATTGCTGTGCCCGGGAGATGAGAGATTCGGAGGAAGGCCTGGCAGCGGAGGATTATGAGTCGGATTTTTTCAGTCCCGGGAACGGCAGGATTTGTGAGGACGGAATTTCTGTTCTTACCAATGAAGTCGGTATTAACGGAGCTTCTGCCATGCTTTACGAGAATGTCCTGAAGGATTATGCCGGCAGGCTGGGGTCGGACATTTATATTCTGCCGAGCAGTATCCATGAGGTTATCCTGGTCCCGGGCTATAAGGTGGAGGATACTGCCTGGCTTTACAGGATGGTATCGGAAGTGAACCGGAACGTGGTCTCTTCTTATGATTATCTGTCGGATTCTGTCTACTTATATGACAGGGATAAGGACCAGATCCGCCTGGCGCAGCGGGGCAGGGTATAGGAGGATAATCTTTCCATGGTATTTCTTTCTGATCCGTGCTATCATCTGATTAATAGCGAAGGCTCTCCCCGCTTTCGAGGAGGAGGGCGTCTTAATCGGAATCGGATGAGGAGAGACGGATCGTGAGAGTATATATGGTAAGACACGGCGAGACCATTTTGAATCAGAAAGGCTGCTATTACGGCACCAGCGATGTGGATCTGACGGACAGGGGCATAGCCCAGGCAGAAGAACTGCAGAAGATTCTTAAAGGGATCACTTTTGATCAGGTCATAACCAGTCCTCTGATCAGAGCCCGTCGGACGGCTTCCCTTGTCACCGGCAGGGATATGGATGACATGATATCGGATCATCGCCTTGAAGAACAGCATTTCGGAATTTTTGAAGGGATGACATACCGTAAGCTTCAGGAGACTTATCCCGGGGAACTGGCTCTGTGGAACAGGGACTATATGAATTACCGTATTCCGGGAGGAGAGAGTTTTCTTGATGTAAGAAGAAGGATTGGGGATTACTGCAGAGAGCTGAGAGAACTTTCGGACAGGAAGGGGACGATCCTGCTGGCGGCCCACAAGGGGACTTTCGGTCATATGCTGGCAGAACTTCTCCATCTCCCGCCGGAGGGATACTGGCATTTTGTTTTTGAGCAGGGCTGTTACAGCTGTGTGGACCTGGAGGACGGGACCGTGATCATCCGGAAGCTGAATACAAGAGAGAGGATCTGAGATGGATTTATTTGAATACATGGGTCAGCAATACAAGAAGAAAGAATCGCCTTTAGCAGTGAGGATGCGGCCCCGGACTCTGGATGAGATTGTGGGACAGCAGCATATTATCGGGAAAGACCGGCTTCTCTACCGGGCCATCAAGGCCGATAAGATCAGTTCACTGATCTTTTACGGGCCTCCCGGTACAGGTAAGACCACCATTGCCAAAGTCATCGCTAACAGCACCAGCGCCAGCTTTGTTCCCATGAATGCAACCACCTCCGGTAAGAAGGACATGGAGAAGGCTGTCCACGAGGCAGAGCAGACTATGGGAATGTACGGTACCAGGACCATTCTCTTTATCGATGAGATTCACCGCTTTAACAAGGCCCAGCAGGATTATCTGCTTCCCTTTGTGGAGGACGGGACGGTAATTCTGATCGGCGCCACGACGGAGAACCCTTATTTTGAAGTGAACAGCGCTCTGGTCTCCAGATCCCAGGTCTTTCATCTGGAACCCCTGTCGAAGGAAGATGTGAGCAGCCTGATCCGTATCGCTGTTTCCGATCCGGAGAGAGGGATGGGTAGTTACGGTGCTGTTATTGATGAGGATGCTGTCTCCTTCCTGGCTGAGATGGCGGGAGGAGATGCCAGAACTGCACTGAACGCTGTGGAACTGGGAATCCTGACTACCGAGCCGGATGAGAGCGGAGCAATCCGCATTAGCCTTGAGGTTGCCCAGGAGTGTATCCAGAGAAAGGCGGTAACCTATGATAAGAACGGGGATAACCATTATGATGTGATATCGGCCTTTATCAAGAGCATGAGGGGCTCGGATCCGGATGCAGCCCTCTTTTATCTGGCCAGGATGCTGGATGCGGGGGAAGATCCCAAGTTTATTGCCAGACGGATCATTATCTGCGCTTCAGAAGATGTGGGGAACGCGGATCCCCAGGCTCTTCCCCTGGCGGTGGCGGCTTCCCTCGGTGTGGAGAGGATCGGTATGCCCGAGGGCAGGATCCTCCTTGCCCAGGCGGCTTCCTATATAGCGGGAGCCCCCAAGAGCAATGCCAGCTATATGGGGGTTGACAGGGCCGCTTCCCGGATCAGGACTTCGGATACCGGACAGGTTCCGCCCCACTTGCGGGATGCCCACTATGGCGGTGCATCCAGATTGGGTCACGGGATCGGCTATAAGTATGCCCACGACTATCCGGAACACTTTGTTAAGCAGCAGTATCTTCCGGATGAAGTCCTGGGAGAACATTTTTACGAACCCACGGATATCGGTTATGAGAGAGAGATCAAAGAACGGCTGGAGCGCCTTCACGGAAGACAGGGGGATGAGTGATGAAACAGTTTCAGAGAATACTTGCCATGACAACGGTAGTTTTTCTCGTAGTCATGGTCTTTGTGACCCTATATCTGGCAGTCACGGCAAGTCCGTATTTTATGGCGTCCATGTTCATAACATTAACGCTGCCCCTGCTGATCTACGCCTTTCTTTTTATTTACCGTCTCATGAAGGGAGAAGCGGAGGATGATAAAGAACCGGGAGATCAGGAATAAGTCAGTTTCTTACGGATTGAAATGTTTTTTGTTGCAATACTGAGTTGACGGAACAGGTGAATTGTACTAAAATAATTTCATTCAGTCGGGCATATTCTACTATGGAGAGACAACAGCAGTGACTGAGATCTGTAACTGTTAACTACGCACTTTATTTAAAGGAGATAAGATATGCCGGTATTAAAAGGAAGTAAAACAGAACAGAACCTGATGACTGCATTTGCAGGAGAGTCTCAGGCAAGGAACAAGTACACTTACTGGGCCAGCAAGGCAAAGAAGGAAGGCTATGTACAGATCTCCCAGATTTTTGAGGAGACAGCAGCCAACGAGAAAGAACATGCCAAGATGTGGTTCAAGTTATTAGAAGGTGGAGCAATCCGTTCTACTGTTGAGAACCTGGAAGCTGCCGCAGATGGCGAGAACTATGAGTGGACCGATATGTATGCGACTTTCGCTAAGGAAGCCAGAGAAGAGGGCTTCAACGATATCGCTGACAAGTTCGAAGGTGTTGCAGCCATCGAGAAGGCCCATGAAGAGAGATATCGTAAGCTTCTTGATAATATCAAGAAAGAGCTTGTCTTCTCCAGAGACGGTGATGTGATCTGGCAGTGCGCTAACTGCGGACATATCGTGATCGGCAAGAAGGCTCCGGAAGTTTGCCCGGTATGTGATCATCCGCAGTCCTACTTCCACATCAAGGCTGAGAATTATTAAGATTTTTAAGCCCCGACGGACTTTAGGATCAGATTTTCTTTGTGTATCAAGTAAAAGTACTTGACAAATAGTTTCTGAACGCATATAATCACCTCTTGTAAAGTAATTTTCCTTTACAAGAGGTGATTCTTTTTGAATAAGATAGTGGAAAAAGCATTACTTTTTGATTTTTACGGAGAACTTCTCACCGACCATCAGAAGAGAGTGTACGGAGAGTATATTCAGAATGATCTTTCCGTTACCGAGATGGCAGAGCTGATGGGTATCAGCCGTCAGGGTGCCCATGATCTGATCCGGCGGTCGGAGAAGATTTTGAATGATTATGAAGCCAGGCTCCATCTGGTTGCCCATTTTCAGAAAGTGAAGAAGATGGTGTCGGATATCCGGGAATGCGCGCAAACGATCAGCGACAGCCGGGACCGCGACCAGATTGATGAGATGAGCAGGCACATATCAGAGATCTCTGAGAAGATTCTGGAAGAGTACTAAAGGAGGCTATCTATGGCATTTGAAAGTCTGACAACAAAGCTTCAGAATGTCTTCAAGAACCTCAGGAGTAAGGGACGCCTGACCGAGGCAGATGTCAAGGAGGCCATGAAAGAAGTCAAGAGAGCACTTCTTGAGGCTGATGTTAACTTCCGCGTTGTCCGGACATTTATCAAGACAGTGACAGAGCGTGCTGTGGGTCAGGATGTTCTGACAGGCCTGAATCCGGGACAGATGGTCATTAAGATCGTCAAGGAAGAGATGGAAGCCCTTATGGGCTCCGAGACAACAGAACTTGTTTTCAAACCGGCAGGCGAGGTAACGGTCTTCCTTATGGCAGGCCTTCAGGGTGCCGGTAAGACAACAACCTGTGCCAAGATCGCGGGACAGCAGAAGAAGAAGGGAAAGAAACCTCTCCTTGTAGCCTGTGATGTTTACCGTCCTGCTGCTATTAAGCAGCTGGAAGTCAACGGAGCGAAGCAGGGGGTTCCGGTTTTCTCCATGGGTGACAAGAAAGACCCTGTGGATATTGCCAAAGCTTCGGTGGAACATGCCAAAGCCAACGGTTATAATGTGGTGCTTCTGGATACTGCGGGCCGTCTTCACGTGGATGAATCCATGATGGAGGAGCTTCAGAATATCAAGAAGGCGGTGGATGTGACCCAGACCATCCTTGTGGTGGACGCCATGACCGGTCAGGATGCGGTGAATGTGGCCAAGAACTTTGAGGAGAAGGTTGGCATTGACGGTGTGATCCTGACTAAGCTGGACGGTGACACCAGAGGTGGCGCTGCCCTTTCCATCCGTGCCGTCACCGGCAAGCCCATCCTCTATATCGGTATGGGAGAGAAGCTGGATGATCTTCAGCAGTTCTATCCGGATCGTATGACCAGCCGGATCCTGGGTATGGGTGATGTCTTTACTCTGATCGAGAAAGCGGAGCAGGCGGTGAATGAGGAAGAAGCCCGCAAGCTTGAGCAGAAGATCCGAAGGGCAGAGTATGGCTACGATGATTTCCTGGAGCAGATGCAGCAGGTCAAGCAGATGGGTGGAATTGCCGATATTCTTTCCATGATTCCGGGAATGAGCAGCCAGATGAAGAATGTCACGGTGGACGAAGGCGCCATGGATAAGATTGAAGCGATGATCTACTCCATGACACCGGAAGAGAGAGCCAATCCCAATCTCCTGAATCCCTCCCGCAAGAAGCGGATCGCCAGGGGTGCCGGTGTGGACATGTCTGAAGTGAACAAAATGTGTAAGCAGTTTGAACAGTCCCGCAAGATGATGAAGCAGATGAGCGGGATGATGAGCGGCAAGGGCCGCAAACGTGGCGGATTCAACATGGGCGGCTTCAAGATGCCGTTCTGATGATTCAATATTTTTAGAATAACAAATGAAAGAGGTGTATTACAAATGGCAGTAAAGATGAGATTAAAGAGAATGGGTAAGAAGAAAACTCCTATCTATAGAATCGTTGTTGCGGATGCAAGATCTCCCAGAGACGGACGTAACATTGATGAGATTGGTTTCTATGATCCCAACCAGGAGCCGGCAGAGATCCGTATCGACGAAGAAGCAGCAAAAGACTGGCTTTCCAAGGGCGCTCAGCCGACAGATACAGTAGCAAGATTATTAAAGAACGCAGGAATTGAGAAATAAGCCTGCGGTATACGAGGTGAAAAATGAAAGATCTTGTTAAAGTTATTGCAGTTTCTCTTGTGGACCATCCGGATGAGGTTGTGGTGACTGAGAAAGAAACTGACAAGGCAATCGTCATTGAGCTGAGGGTTGCCCCGGACGATATGGGCAAAGTAATCGGAAAGCAGGGAAGGATTGCCAAGGCGATCCGTACGGTTGTGAAAGCTGCTTCCTCCGGTGAGCAGAAGAAAGTGGTTGTCGATATCGCATCATAAAGATCGACAGACTGTTATTTGTGCAGCGCACGGATAACAGTCTTTGATTTTTCATGGAGGAGTTTAAATCAGATGGAACAGTATTTACAGGTGGGAATCATTACGTCCACCCACGGTTTAAAGGGCGAGGTTAAGGTATATCCGACCACCGATGATAAAGAACGTTTTCTGGATCTGACCCAGGTCTTTATTGAGACCAAAGACGGGAGCCTTCTGGAACAGAAGGTGGAGTATTGCAAGTTCTTCAAACAGTTTGTTTTTGTCAAGTTCGAGGGAATTAATGACATCAACGACGTGGAACAGTATCGCCGGTGTCCCCTGATGGTCAGCCGGAAGAACGCGGTTCCCTTAGAGGAAGATGAATACTATGTGGCTGATCTGATCGGCCTTTCCATTGTGGACGATTCGGGAGTTACCATCGGAACCCTGTTAAATGTCATTGAGACCGGGGCTAACGATGTCTATGAAGTTCTGACAGAAGATGGGGGACATATTCTGCTTCCGGCTATCAAGGACTGTATTCTGGACGTGGACACAGAAGAGGGGATTATTCTGGTCCATCTTTTGAAAGGGCTGGTGAATTGATGAATTTTCACGTGCTGACCTTGTTCCCGGAGATGGTTCGAAACGGTTTTGAGACCAGTATAACGGGGAGGGCCATGGAAAGTGGCCTGATTAGCCTCAACACAGTGAATATTCGCGACTATGCTCATGATAAGCATCGGCATGTGGACGATTATCCCTATGGAGGCGGAGCAGGCATGGTTATGCAGGCACCCCCCATCTACGAGGCTTATACGGATATCACGGCTAAGATGACGAAGAAGCCCAGGGTTATCTATGTTACACCGCAGGGCCGTTTGTTTCATCAGGACATGGCAGAAGAACTGGCCCGGGAAGAGGAACTCATCTTTCTCTGCGGCCATTATGAGGGTGTCGACGAAAGGGTGCTGGAGGAGATCGTTACGGACAATGTGTCCATCGGAGACTATGTGCTCACCGGCGGAGAGCTGGCAGCGATGGTTATGATGGATGCCATATCCCGGATGGTTCCGGGTGTGCTGACGAATTCGGACTCCGGGGAATTTGAATCCTTCCACGATAATCTTCTGGAGTATCCCCAGTATACCAGACCTGCCGAGTTTCGGGGCAGGAGAGTGCCGGATGTTTTGCTTTCCGGTCATCATGAGAATATCAACCGGTGGAGAAGGCAGCAGTCCCTGATCCGGACTTTCACCAACCGGCCGGATCTTCTGAAGGAGGCAAGGCTGGATGAAGATGACAGGAGTTTCCTGAAAGAGCTGGGTTATCGCGGGCCTTTTGAAGTGCCGGAGAATTGAAATTTTTACTTGCACGATACAATGTTTTATGGTATTATCATGTAGTTGTGAAAAAAGGTGGTCCTCTGTTACTTGACGTATTAAGAACACCGAGAACATATAGGAGGTCACATCATGGATATTATTAAGAGCATCGAGAATGCACAGCTGAAACCTGAAGTTGCAGAGTTTCATGTCGGAGATACGGTACGTGTTTCCTCTAAGGTAGTAGAAGGTAACCGTGAGAGAATCCAGGTATTTGAAGGTACCGTGATCAAGAGACAGAATGGCGGAGCCAAAGAGACATTTACTGTAAGAAAGTTCTCTAACGGAACAGGCGTTGAGAAGACATGGCCGCTTCATTCCCCGATCGTTACCAAGATCGAGGTTACCAGAAGAGGTAAAGTCAGAAGAGCTAAGCTTTTCTATCTGCGTGAGAGAATTGGTAAGAGAGCTAAGGTTAAGGAGTTAGTTAAATAGTATCGAGTGAATTAGGGCGAGTATGGAGATACTTGCCCTGTTTTTCCATGGAGCCACAGATTTATGAAAAACTATCGATATATTGAGCGGAGGAATCAGCTGATCCGCACGATTGCCATATGGGTCGCCGCTATTTTGGGACCGGTCCTGTTATCCTGGCTTCTGGTCCATTTTTGCTTTCAGGCTGTCACGGTTCATGGCAATTCCATGCAGACCACTTATTATGACGGAGATCTTGTCCTGGTAAATAAGATAGAATACACCCTGCACGCTCCTGAGCGCTACGATGCTGCCGTATTCGAGCTGGAGAACGGTTCTTCCGTTCATTATGCTCTTAAAAGGATCGTCGCCCTGCCGGGAGAGAAGATCCGGATCACGGAAGGGAAGCTTTACGTGAACGATAAGGAGCAGGATTATTTTGATGACAATATCATGTCTGCCGGTCTGGCCGCCTATGAGATGACGCTGGGCGAGGACGAATATTTCGTCATGGGAGATAATTATAATAACAGTGAAGATTCCCGTGTAGCCAATATCGGCAATATTAAGAAAGAACAATTCGTAGGGAAGGCATCCATTGTCATACATAAAGGAAAGCGTTAGAAGGAGCCGTCTATGCAGTATCAATGGTATCCCGGCCATATGACCAAGGCCAGGAGAATGATGCAGGAAAATATAAAGCTGATCGACATCGTGGTGGAACTGGTGGATGCCAGGATACCACTGAGCAGCAAGAATCCGGATATCGATGATCTGGCCAGAGGAAAGGCCAGACTGATCATATTGAATAAAGCGGCTATGGCGGATGAGAAGCGAACGGCCAGATGGGAGGACTACTATCGGGAACAGGGTTTTTTCGTGTGCAGTGTGGACTCCCGCAAGAGGTCGGAATTAAAAGAAGTCCGTCGCCTCATATCCGAAGCCTGCAAGGAGAAGAAGGAGAGAGACAGGAAGCGGGGCATTCTGAATCGTCCGATCCGGGCGATGATCGCCGGAATCCCCAACGTCGGAAAGTCTACTTTTATTAATTCTTTTGCCGGAAAGGCCAGTGCCAGGACCGGGAATAAGCCCGGAGTGACCAGGGGCAAACAGTGGATCAAAATCAATCGGGATGTGGAACTTCTGGATACACCGGGAATCCTGTGGCCTAAGTTTGAGGATCAGGCCATCGGTATGAGACTGGCCTTTATCGGGTCGATCCGGGAGGAGCTTCTGGATACCGGAGATGTGGCGATCCGCCTGATCGACTATCTTAAAGAGAATTATCCCGGTATGCTGACCGATCGGTATCAGGTTGATGAGTCCCCGGAGAGCCGGGAGCTATTTCAGAAGATTGCCGAAAAGAGAGGCTGTCTGATGAAGGGCAGTCAGATTGATTACGAGAAAGCAGGGAAATTAGTCCTGGACGATTTCCGCAGTCTCCGGATCGGCAGAATTACATTGGAACTGCCCGACGGTGAACCGGCGGAATCATAAACAAGCTTATTGCAGCAGAGAGGGCAACATATCAAAGAAGGTGCAGAGATGTCAAAGAAAAAGAAAAAGGCTGCTTCAACCTCTAACAGTAAAGAGAGTACAATGACCAGCGCGCAGCAGAGAAAGAAAGACATGATAGAAATGTTGATTTATATCGTTGTTGTTTTTGCCCTTGTCTTTCTGATCACCCGTTATGTAGGACAGAGAACGGTAGTTCACGGGGTATCCATGGATACCACCCTGGCAGACGGCCAGAGTCTGATCATGGATAAGATTTCTTATCGTTTTAAAGATCCGGAGAGATTTGACATTGTCATCTTCCCCGGTCCGGAGGATGAGAGCGGCAACAGTGAATACTATATAAAGAGGATTATCGGTTTGCCGGGCGAGACCGTTGATTTCAAGAACGACCGGGTTATGATCAACGGAAAAGAACTGACAACAGATGTTTACTCAATTACCGGATACACGGAAGATTACGGAGATATGGATTATCCTCTGACTCTGGAGGAAGGAGAGTATTTCTGTATGGGTGACAACCGTCCCCAGAGTTTTGACTGCCGCTATTCAGAGGTGGGAACCGTTCATAAAGATGAGTTTATTGGAAAGGTCTGGATACGTATATGGCCTTTGTCAAAGTTCGGGAAAGTGGATTGATATGAGAAGCATTCAGGATATTAAAGAAGAGCTTCAAAATGCTAAGAAGGAGCAGCGGGAGCTGCTCCTTCGTGAATATCGCGATGATAAAAGAGCCGGGGTCCGGAAGCTGATTGCTTCCTGGGAGAAGCGAGAAGCCAAACTCCGGGAGGAGATCAGCAGAGTGGAGGCTCTGTGCGCTTATGAGAAAAAGTATCAGGACTATGAGATGATCTGCGGAGTGGATGAAGTCGGCCGCGGTCCTCTGGCAGGTCCGGTGGCTGCAGGAGCCGTTATCCTGCCCAAAGACTGCAGGATTCTTTATATCAATGATTCTAAGAAATTATCTGCCGCCAAAAGGGAAGCCCTGTCGGAAGAGATTATGGAGAAAGCTGTCTCCGTAGGCTACGGAACGGTCTCCCCGGAGCGGATTGATGAGATCGGAATCCTTAATGCAGTCTATGAAGCCATGAGAAAGGCCATTGACAGCCTTTCGGTGCAGCCGGATCTCCTTTTAAATGATGCTGTGACTATTCCCGGGGTCGAGGTTCCCCAGGTTCCTATCATCAAAGGAGATGCCAAAAGCATTTCTATTGGAGCGGCCAGTATCATTGCCAAGGTTCGCAGAGATCACCTGATGGAAGAGTACGACCGGATCTATCCCGGCTACGGCTTTGCTTCCAATAAGGGCTACGGGTCCAGGGAACATATGGAAGCGATCCGAAAGAAAGGGTTATGCCCCATTCACCGGAGATCCTTCGTTCATCAGAATTAGAAAGGGAAAATTTTTTGGACAGACGCAAACTGACAGGTACGCTTGGAGAGACCGCTGCAGTTGCTTATCTGACCCGGCACGGAGTCCGGATTTTGGAGAGAAATTACCGGAGCAGGTACGGGGAAATTGACTTAATCGGTGCCGACGGGACCGGTTTGATCGTTGTTGAGGTTAAGGCCCGGAAAGGACCGGATTGCGGAGACCCGGCAGAGGCTGTGGATTATCGTAAGATTCGGAGAATCTGCCGGACATTTAACCATTACCGGATGATTCACAGGTTATCGGATTTCACTCCGGTACGGTTTGACGTGATTGAGATTGACAGAGAATTTGGATGCCACTGGATTAAGAATGCATTTGAGTTTGTGGAATAAGTAGATGAGACTATGAAGACAATGATGACGATACATAATACCGGAGAGATTACCTGGTTAAGCCTGCCGGGTCTGGAAATGCCCGGACTGCGTCACGGATTTTCTACCAGAATGGGCGGGGTCAGCAGCGGATATCTTTCCTCTATGAATCTTTCCTTCGGGGTGGGAGACCAAAGGGAGAATGTCCTGGAGAACTTTTCCCGGATTAGCAAGGCCATCGGATTCCCGCCGGAAGACCTGGTGCTGACCAACCAGGTCCACGAGGACAGGATCCGTAAGGTAACAGGAAAGGATCGGGGAGATGGGATTCTCAGGGAGACAGTTCCCGGGATCGACGGCCTGATCACCAATGAGCCGGGTGTGACACTCAGTGTGTTTTTTGCCGACTGTGTTCCCCTGCTATTCTATGATCCTGTAAAAGGGGTCATCGCCACTGCCCATTCCGGATGGCGAGGCACTGTAAAAAAGATCGGTGCCCGGGTGGTGGAGATGATGAAAGAAGACTATGGCAGCGATGCCGCTGATATCAGGGCCGGCATAGGTCCTTCCATCTGCAGGGACTGCTATGAAGTCAGCACGGAAGTGTATGACACATTTTCCGAAAGATTCACCCGGAAACAACTGGAACAATTTTTTGAAGAAGGGAGACCCGGACACTACCAGCTTGATCTCTGGGAGGCCAACCGGATCATCCTCAATGAAGCCGGGATACCATGTCCGCAGATCCAGGTGGCGGGTCTGTGCACCTGCTGCCACAGCGACCAGCTCTTTTCCCACCGGGCGACGGGAGGGAAACGGGGGGTCATGGGTGGCTTTATCCGATTGGAGAACTATGGAACGACCGATTCATAAGATAGCCCGCGTAGAAGAAGGCAGTATCGCCTGGGAACTGGGGCTTGAGCCCGGGGACAGTATCCTTGCGGTCAACGGCCATGGAATGCAGGATATCTTTGACTATCATTACTATATTGAAGATGAATACATTGAAGTGGAAGTTCTCACCAGAGACGGGGAGACAGTGCTTCTGGAGATTGAGAAGGAAGAGGATGAGGATCTGGGCCTGGAATTTGTTTCTTCCCTGATGGACCAGTATCACTCCTGCACCAACCAGTGTATTTTCTGTTTTATTGACCAGATGCCGCCGGGAATGAGAGAAACGCTTTACTTTAAAGATGATGATTCCAGGCTGTCCTTCCTGCAGGGGAATTATATTACCCTGACCAACATGAAGGAGAAAGATATTGAGCGGTTGATCCGCTATCATCTGTCTCCCATTAACATTTCGGTTCATACTACCAATCCGGGTCTGCGCTGTGAGATGCTCCACAACCGCTTTGCCGGAGATATCCTTGATAAGATTGAAAGATTTGCCGCCGCGGGGATTACCATGAACAGCCAGATTGTACTCTGCAAGGGTATTAATGACGGGGAGGAACTGGACCGGTCTATTCGTGAACTGGGCAGCTATCTTCCTTTTATGGAGAGCCTTTCCGTGGTGCCGGTGGGTTTGACCAAATACCGGGAGAAGCTGAAGAAACTGGAACTCTTCGGCCGGGAGGATGCAAAGAAGGTGCTGAATCAGATCCGGGGATGGCAGGACCATTTTCGAAGGACAAAAGGGACTGCTTTTGTTCATGCCAGTGATGAGTGGTTTATTCTGGCGGGAGAGGACTTTCCCGATGAAGCCTATTACGAGGGGTACGGACAGCTGGAGAACGGGGTCGGTATGATGCGGCTCCTGATCGATGAGGTGAGAGAACGGCTTGAGGAGCTTGTGGGAGATGAGCGGAACCGCGAAATATCCATAGCGACAGCCGTCCTTGCATATCCTACGATCTGCCGGCTGGCGGAGGAAGTAAGAGATAAATACCCGGGAATCACGATTCATGTCTACTGTATCCGGAATGATTTCTTTGGGGAGACCATCACGGTTTCCGGACTTCTGACGGGACAGGATATCATGGCACAACTGGCAGATAAGAACTTGGGAGAGGTCCTTTTCTTACCGGAAAATGTA
>CACXGS010000432.1 GCA_902767195.1 uncultured Lachnospiraceae bacterium
AGCATTTGTGCGCCCTCTGCCGTTACCCTCTACCGTCACAAACGGATTCGTCCGATATATCGGCTGCATATGCATGGGCTTCCAAACGGGCCTTCCTTCTGCTCCGAAGGCAGCTATTGCTGCCAGAATCTCACCAGGACTACTCTTCCCTACTTCTAGTGTCCACAACTCGTCTTGTTCACCGCGGACATGAGAAGCCATAGCGTCCTCATTAATGAGCATACAGCTCAGCCAGAAATTTGGCTCAGAATTCTTTGCATCATATGGATTCATGCTTGCCGGAAGATCTTTGAGCCCTTCCTTATATCTCGCATATATGGCTTTTTTCTGCTCAATGTGTTCATCAAGGTATGGAATCTGCCCTCTGATTACTCCCGCAACAATGTTACTCATGCGGTAGTTATAGCCAATTTCTTCGTGCTGATACCACGGTGCAGCTTCACGGCTCTGTGTGGACCATTTTCTTACTTTATCAGCATCTTCTTTGGAATCGGTCAGGAAGAGGCCTCCAGCTGATCCTGTGATAATCTTATTTCCATTGAAGCTAATCGCATTATAATCGCCCAGAGAACCAGTTTCAACACCTTTATAAGTCGCGCCTAAACTCTCCGCAGCGTCTTCGACAATCAATGCACCATGTGCATCACAAATCTTCCTGATCTCATCCATCTTTCCCGGAGTGCCATAAAGATGAGCAAGGACAACTAATCTGGTTTCCGGATACAGCTCGAAAGCCTTCTCCAGCGCCTCTGGGGACATATTCCAGGTGTCTCTTTCTGTGTCGATGAACACAGCTTCGCCATCCTCATAAGCTACAGGATTTATGGACGCATCAAAGGTGACATCCGAACAGAACACCTTGCGTCCGGCTAATGTTCCCGCATTGGGTCTTGCCTGCCCATACAAACGTTCTCCAGCCAACTTTGTAGCAAGATGAAGAGCGCTTGTACCGCAGCTAAGCCCCACCGCGTACTTAACGCCAACATACTCAGCCATAAGCCTTTCTACTTCGTTTATATTGGCACCGACTGTACTTACCCAGTTAGTCTGAATAGCGTCATCAACCCACCTCTGCTCGTCACCGTGCATGGTAGGGCTGCTGAGCCATACCTTCCTGTCAAATTTCTCGATTCCTTTGAAGCGTTCATCCTTCAAAAAGTCCATTTGTTCTACTCCCCATACATTCAGTTGGTTTTCTTCTGTCATTACGTTCACTGATGTTAAATTACTTACCAGCCCTGCAAGATGTTTCCGCACCATCTATTCCCTGGTTCCCATCAGCTTCATCCTTTTTTCCACGCCACAGATACATATGGTGCTCATCCATAGGTTGTACCAGACGGTGAATTATCATTCTTGTTGCAAAATAAACTGAGCATTCGGCCATCTTCGTGCACACAATCGAAGCAGGTTGTTCTCAGTTCTGAAATACATGGCTTAACTGGAATTCACACTCTGAACTGTAGTTCGCCATTTCACAGTGTTATATTGTTGTGATCCTATCACACTCACTGTCGGCTTCACTCACCGATGTCAACACATCTTTTCGACAACCATCATTTTCTTTTGCCAGAGGCACATCCTCACAGATACCAAGTTTAGAAAAAGCTCACATCTTCCCCTGTGACAGCCTTGTAATCCGCGGCAAAACCGGCTGCCCAGTTTTCACTCTTTTCAAGCTCAATCCGAGCACCACTTATGCTCTTCACGCTATACCGATCCTTTAGGCTTTCCAAAGCTTCCCGGCCGCTCCTGTACTTCTTCTCCTTCCCGTCCACAACAAGTGCTACTGGGCCAGAAGAAAGAGACAGCAGAGATGAAACAGGTATGAAGCCCGTTGTGTTCGACAACGCTCCAGTGAAGTCTGTCACTTCAGATGCTGCAGAGCGAATTTTTTCCCGTTCTTCCGCACTCAGCTCTTTATCCGCGATAAATACAGGCCTGCCCTTTACTTTCTCCAAGTCCAGTTTTTCGACCGGAATTCCGTCCATTGAGCGACCTGCAGAAGAAGACGAGATGATGAGAAATGGTCTATATGGTGTGTTCTCCTCAAGATGTTTGATCACTTTTCGTCCCAAATCCCCTGATCCGATAACCACACATTCCACCTTTGTCGACCGTGCCAGCTTTGTCTTTTCTACGAGGAAAAGACGATAAGAGAATCGAATAAGCACAATCAAAACGAACTGCATCACACCACCCAAGGCGTAATAGGTCCATGGCATTCTGGTGAAGAAGATAGTGGTGCCAGCCAGGTGAAGTAGAAAAGTGCAGGCATTTGCCAATATAATCCGGTTCATGTCGTTAATACCGGCATACCGCCACATACCGCCGTAGAGTCGGAACAACATGAAAATCACAATGCAGAGAACCGAATACCACGGGGTGAAACCCGTCCAGGCCGGCATATATCTCTCCACTGCCACTGCTCTCAGTTCACCGCCTACAAAGAAACGGATCAGGAGAGCGAGGTAGTAGCTGGCATTCACTGCCACAAGATCCAAAATCACAACCCACAGGTCCTTCGCAACAGAGTTCAGTATTTTCTTCAAAA
>CACXGS010000433.1 GCA_902767195.1 uncultured Lachnospiraceae bacterium
AGATTGAGTTTGACTACCGACTATGAAGATAATGAAAAAGCAGTCGGTTTCTACAAATCGTTAGGCTATGAGCCGTGGTATGATTTTGTAACATACCCCAATAGAACAATGTATAGATTGATAAAACAGTTATAAATATGAAAGGCATAGTACTCGCCGGAGGTTCCGGCACTAGACTTTACCCCATCACGAAGGGCGTGAGTAAGCAGTTACTTCCTATTTATGATAAACCGATGGTTTATTATCCTATTAGTGCTTTGATGCTGGCAGGCATTAGAGATATACTGATTATCTCAACTCCATACGATTTGCCAGGATTCAAGCGTTTGTTAGGTGACGGTAGTGACTATGGAGTTCACTTTGAGTATGCTGAACAACCATCACCGGATGGTCTTGCACAGGCCTTCATCATTGGTGAAAAGTTTATTGGAGACGATAGCGCCTGCTTGGTGCTTGGGGATAATATTTTCTATGGCGCTGGCTTTACTTATCTATTGAAGAAGGCTGTTGACGATGCTGAGGTTAATGGTAAGGCAACCGTATTTGGCTATTGGGTGAACGATCCAGAAAGATATGGTGTTGCAGAATTCGATAAGGAGGGCAATTGTTTAAGCATTGAGGAAAAACCTGCTAACCCGAAATCAAATTATGCAGTTGTGGGCCTTTACTTCTATCCCAATAAGGTAGTTGATGTGGCAAAAAATATTAAGCCTTCTGCCCGTGGTGAACTGGAAATTACAACAGTTAATCAGGAATTCTTGAACAATAGCGAATTGAAGGTACAAACTTTGGGTCGTGGCTTTGCATGGCTTGATACCGGTACTCATGATAGTTTAGCAGAGGCTTCAACCTTTGTAGAGGTTATCGAGAAGAGACAAGGACTAAAAGTGGCTTGTCTTGAAGGTATTTCTTATCGTAATGGTTGGATAACAGAGGAGCGTATGCGTGAGATAGCAAAGCCCATGCTAAAAAATCAATATGGCCAGTATCTGCTGCGAGTAATCGAAGAATTAAAGGAGGAAGTAAATTCTGATACATTCAGAAAATAATTATGGCAAGTATAGAAGACGTAAGAATTATTGAGCTACCAAAGTTCTTGGATGCCCGAGGAAATCTGTCTTTTGCAGAGCAGAATAACCATATTCCGTTTGAAATAAAGCGGACTTATTGGATTTATGATGTTCCCGGGGGAGAGGATAGAGGCGGACATGCATTTCGCGAGAATCAGGAAGTTGTGATTGCTCTTTCTGGAGCTTTTGACGTTGAGGTTGATGATGGCGTGAATAAAAAGCGCTTTAGCCTTAATCGGTCTTATTATGGCTTGTATATACCTAAAGGCTTATGGAGAACGATGGAAAACTTCTCAACCAATTCATTCGCATTGGAGTTTGGATCAGTAGATTATTCTGCTGACGACTATATCCGCGATTACGATGAATTCTTAAAATTAAAGAAAGATGGCAAAATATAGTGTTTTTGATTGCACGATGGTGGAATTGGACAAGCACCATAGTGACCGAAAAGGAAACCTTACCGTTGTTCAGAATGGTACTACTTTGCCATTTGATGTGAAGAGAGTGTACTATTTGTATGATGTACCTGGAGGTGAAAGCCGTGGTTCTCATGCACATCGTGATTTGGAACAGCTGATTATTGCTGCCTCTGGCTCGTTTACAGTGACGCTTGATGATGGTAAGGCAAAGCGATCCTTCTTTTTGAATAGACCGTATCAGGGATTGTACGTAAAGCCCGGACTTTGGAGAGACTTGGAGGATTTCTCATCTGGAGCTGTATGTATGGTGCTGGCGAGTGAGATGTATAAAAAAGAAGACTATATTAGGGACTATCAGGAGTTTCTTGAATTTAGGAAAGAGTAATTGTTTTTGTCTTTATTGTAGTACCAAGAAGGGTGGTGTTACTATTACTGTAGATTCCACCTGGAAAGGGGAGTATTACTATGAGTTCTGATGAATAATGGTTGCTGGATAATGATGACAGTCCCGTTTCGTAGTTGAAGCTATGTGAAAAGGAGGAAAAGATGAAGGCACGCATAGAAACATCGGTTTTGAAAGATGAGCAAGGCAATATTATAGGAGATGGTTTTGTTAGAATGAGGATAGTGCCGATAATGGAAGGGAAAGAATTAATAGATTTTCTGACTAGCGGCGTTAATAGCAGTATCGATGAGCTAAAGAAACGGATGTCTGGGTATGATCGCCATTCCCTTTTTAGCATATGGCTTATCTTTGTTAGGCAGATGGAAGAATTCATCAATATAGGGTTTGAATTGGGCGCATGTTGTGAAGAATTATTTAATCGCATCCATCTGGAAAAAGAAAGCGAATTGGAAGTGTTCGGCTCGCTTGTTAAGAAGAACTTTGGGACAGATGTAAATTCGCGATTCCAAGATTTAGCAGATTTGTTTAAAGGATGTGCTGTAGTTGGGGATGATGGAAGAAAGCCTGCGGGTAGTTTATATGATTTG
>CACXGS010000434.1 GCA_902767195.1 uncultured Lachnospiraceae bacterium
CACCATCGTTTTTTCGGAAATTGCGCTTTTAAGCAGGCACTATCGTTTTTTTGGAAATTGCGCTTTTAAGCAGGCGCCATCGTTTTTTTTGGAAATTGCGTTTATAACAGATCCCGCTTTTCCGGAAATCTACTTGAAAGGGAGGAAAAGAAATGAGAAGACATCGATTTGCTCTGATACCGGTTTTCATGCTGACAGCAGCACTCATACTGAACGCATGCGGGAATCCTTCATCCGGCGGCCAGTCCGCCCCGCAAAGCAGCGAAATCTCCGATGCGGGAGAAACAGCCGCCCTGCAAAACAACGAAAACCCCGGTGTTGAAAAAGCAGGAGAAACAGCCGCAGCTCAGGCAACAGCTCCGGCAGCTGCCGAAACGGAAGAAGCCGACAGTTCTGATACAGCTGTGGGTGCCGCCTCTCTTTACTCCAATCCCTGCCCCTCCATTCCTGCGGATCAATATCCGACAGTAGACGGGTCGACGGCGACTCTTCCCCTTTCCTATGCCCTCTTCCAGGCAGCCACCGGAGAAGACGAAAAAACTGCCGAGGAGACCATCAAGCACAATAAGACCGATTCCTCCTATCTTCAGCTTGCCTATGGCAAATGTGATCTGGTCCTTGCCTATGAGCCCTCTGAAGAGACCAGAAAAAGAATGGAAGAAGACGCCAGTCTTGAGATGAAGCCCATAGGCCGGGATGCCCTGGTCTTCATGGTCAATGCGTCCAATCCGGTAAAGAGCCTTACAGAAGAACAGATTCAGTCTGTTTATAGCGGCCAGACCAATAACTGGAAGGAACTGGGTGGGGATGATGAAGAGATCGTCGCTTTCCAGAGAAAGCAGAACTCCGGAAGCCAGACCCTGATGGAGAAACTCGTAATGGACGGGATTCCCATGGCAGAGGCACCTTCCCATCATTATATCAGTTCCATGGGTGAACTTCTGGATATAGTTTCCTCATACAATAATCAGGGAAATGCCATCGGATACTCAGTTTATTTCTATGCCAGAAATATGTATTCCGTGCCTGGCCTGGAGTTCCTCTCGGTTGACGGAATCACGCCTTCCAATGACACGATTCAGGATGGATCCTATCCCTATGTCAATGAATTCTACGCCGTGATCCGCAATGATGAGCCAGAAGACAGCTCCGCCCGCCTTCTGTTTGACTGGCTGACCAGTGAGGGAGGTCAGAAGCTGATCGCGGATACCGGCTATGTACCGGTTCTGGATAAACAATCCGCAAAGGGAGATGTCTCTGCTCTGGTCACGATGGAGAAGGGAGAGACTTCCTATGATCTGAAGGAGGACCAGGTGATCCTTCTGGACGGGGCTTACTGGTTCAATTCCCCCGTTGTCCACATCATGAACGCAGACATGACTGAAAGGGATCTTCTTGAAGGCTATTCACTGAGTCAAGAGGGGGCCCATGTTATGGTCTGGTCTGTCAAAGACCCTCTGATCCTGATGGATGCCGCTTCCGGCGAAAAGGGGCTGTATGACATCGGGACCGGAAAGTGGATTATCGAACCTGCTTATGGATCTATATACCAGAATGCCAACGGAGATTACGTCTGTAGCACTTACGAGAAGCCAGTCAGTATCTATAACGGTTCCGAAATCCTTCAGATGGAAAATGATTACTTCTGTGCCGGCGAATATTACTGGATCAAAGATGATACCGGCTATTCCATTAGAAAGGGCGGAAAGGAAATCACAGGACATGTGGATGTGGCGAATCCGGAGAAGAGCTGGATTCAATTCGGTCCACTCAACAATACCGTGAGCCTGGATCCCGGAACAGACCAGGATTATTTATATACCTCAGATGGTAAGCTCATTTTCACGCCGGAGTACCTGCAGTCAGAAATCAAGGATTTCCAGGATTATTCCTATTATCTGTCCGCCTGTACGAATATAAACGGACTTATCCGTCTCGGTTTCAGGGACGACGATCTGAATGATTCCCTGATCTATGATATAAAGACAGGAGAATATGAATGGATTGAAGACGAGAATATAAAGACTATCCTGAGCAGTAGAGAAAGGGACTATGCTTTCCAGATCAAAAGTGAATCCGGATTATCAATCCTGACCGACAGCCTGGAACCCCTGAAGACTCCCGACGGGACACCCTATGAGTACAGCTTTGGCATGAACTGCTACGGATATCGAAATCCTGAGAGCGGTAACATAGTCGTAGAAAATCCCGACGGCAGTATTCATTTTGAGATGCCCTGCCATGAAGGGGAGTCAATCGATTACCAGGGCACAATGATTGCCAGAGGCGTCATCCTGTACATAGACCGGCAAAATTCCGTTTATGAACTGATTAGTAACGGGGACCTGATCTGCAGTTCAGACACCTATTCCCC
>CACXGS010000435.1 GCA_902767195.1 uncultured Lachnospiraceae bacterium
CCGCGAACCCCGCGCATCCTGCCGTTACATCAAGATGCCCTTCTCTCTTCAGAAGGCCGGCAATCTCTTCCATATCATCTCCGGTTGAGGCATCAAAAATCAGCACCTGGTCCTCAGGCCATGGCTGACCGGTCAGTTCTTTCGCCCTGACACTTTTTGTGGAGAGTCTGGTCTCCTCTTCGATCAGTTTCCCCACAGAGGAATTCCTGACCGGATTCAGGGGATCACTGCCAAATATACTCTCGGATACCGGAACCCCCTTTATGTAATGGATGCCTTCTCTTGTGATGCGGTTCTCTCCCGGCAGGGCCGGAACAAATGAAATCTGCTTTCCCACCACGTCGTAGAGAGCCGCGAACTCGCTCCCGATATGTCCCCGCAGAGCGGAGTCGGTCTTCTTATAGAAGCAGGGGATATTGCAGTCTGTACAGAGCTTGACCGTCTTGTAGACTCTGGCGTAAGCTTCATTTTCCGGCACATGACGGGTCTCTGTATCAACCACCAGGACTTCTTTGGTCAGGTCCAGCTCATCCACACAGAACTTGTGGCCTACCATGACCTGTGTACGGATGCCCATTTTTGAAAACTTGATCCCGGTATCCAGTGCACCGGTAAGATCATCTGCTATGATGGCCAGCTGTAACATGAAACCACCTCCCTTATCACCTTGCTCCGTAAAATCTTTCTTTTATCTGTTATCGCGTTTCCTGCTGTCTCTTTTCTCAGTTATCTTGTATTCGCGCTCTGGATGGCGTAATCGATGGCATTGATCAGGCTGTCTTCGTTCTGGATTCCGCGGCCGGCACGGTCAAATGCTGTTCCGTGGTCCACAGAGGTCCGGATGATGGGAAGTCCCAGGGTGACATTGACGCCCTTGACGGCTTTCCAGTTGCCTGCTTCCCTGTCATAGACAAAGCCGACCGTTTTCAGAGGAATATGTCCCTGGTCGTGATACATGACAACCACAATGTCATACCATCCGCCCAGTGCTTTGGAGAACACCGAATCCGCCGGAAGAGGACCTTCTGCAGGGTACCCTTCTTCTCTGGCAGCTTCAATGGCAGGTATGATCTCCTCAATCTCTTCTCTTCCGAAAAGACCGCCCTCTCCGGCATGAGGATTCAGTCCGGCCACCGCTACTTTGGGCTCTTTGATCCCGATCTTCTGACACTCCTGGTATGCCAGACGGATACATTCCAGAACCCTGTCTTTTTTTACTCTGTCACAGGCTTCCCGGAGAGATACATGAGTGGAAACATGAACGACGCGAAGGTTCTCATGGACCAGCATCATGGCATAGCTTCTGGTCCCTGTATGATCGGCGTAGATTTCCGTATGACCGGAGTAATGATATCCTGCAAGATTCATCGCCTCTTTATTCAGCGCATTCGTGACCGTGGCATCCACCTCATGATTCATGGCAAGGTCAATCACCTTCTCCACGCAGAGATAAGCAGCCTTTCCGCACATGGGTGAGAGAACACCGTACTGAAGCTTTTGCATATCGACCAGATCCATATGGAGGACATCGATTGACCCAAAGGAGAACTCTGCTTCACTGACCGAAGAGATTCTTCTGGTATGAATCTCATTTTCTTTGATAAAACCGGTCTCTGTCAGGATTCTGATGTTGTCATCAAGGACATTGGCATCACCAACCACCAGGGGCCTGCATCTCTCATAAAGATCTTTTTGGTAAAGAGCCTTTATGGTGATCTCAGGACCACATCCGGCAGGATCTCCCATGCTGATACCTATGATCGGTCTTTTGTCTGACATTCGTCTGTCTCCTTTCCTGATATCTGTTGATTTTTCATTACATTATTTATAATATACGCATTTTCTGTTAGATATCTTGTTTTTTCAGACCGGAATTGTATCAATATGAAACTATAATAACAAACATACTTGACGAATAAAATAAATCACTTATATTGTTTATATATGAAACAACTCGCCGTATTTTTCAAGAAAGATAAGGAATGAGCAGATATGAACAAGCTGGAGATTCTGGCCATCCTGCCATACAGAGAACTGGTCAGTCTTGTGGAAAGGTCTGTTGAAAGATATGAGAATATTCATGCGGACTGTATTGTCGGGAACCTGGAAGAAGGACTGAATGCTGCAAAAATGCAGCTGAAGAAACGTTCTTATGACATGATTCTTTCCAGAGGGGGAACCGCGGAAATGCTTCGGGATAACATATCGGATATTACGATTCTGGAGATCCCTATTTCCTTTGAAGATATTTTTTACTCCATCATGCTGGCGAAGAATTATCAGGAAAAATTCGCCGTGGTCAGTTTCCCTGCCCTGACAAGACAGGTCCACTCTCTCTGTGAGCTGCTTGGCTACGACATCAATGTCCGTGATATTCACTCGGAAGAAGAAGTCCGCAGCAAGCTGATGGATCTTCGAAAAATGGGCTGTTCCATGGTAATTGGTGACGTGATTACCGCCCAGACTGCAAGAGAGCTGGGAATCAATGTTGTCTTAATCATGTCCGGACAGAACAGTGTCAACCAGGCTATTGATTATGCCCTCTGGATGCTCCCCATGAAGCAGCAGCAGTATCGGATCTCCCAGTACCTCTCTTCCATGGAATCCAATTCCCCTTTTATGTTTGTGGTATTCGACAGCAATTACAAACTCAGATATAACAACTTCCATGCTGCAGATGTCACCGGCAGTGAGTTTGTCGAGTATTTCTCGGATCATCTGAAAGCACTGGAAAAAGAATGTGGCAGCCAGATCTACCGCCAGATCGGACAGAATCTTTATCTTCTCCATGTCATGTCCAGAACCATAGACGGGGAGAATCATCTTTTTATCTACGGACAGGTCATTTATGAGCCGGAAAATCTGAATTCCGATGCCATTATGCTGAAAAAAGACATCTCCGATACCGGCTATGTTTTTAAGAATTCCTACGGGGTGGTAAACTCCATCGGTTATGCCAGAGAGGCCATCCAGAATTGCTGCGAGTCTTCTCTTCCGGTCCTTATTATGGGGGAAGAAGGGACAGGAAAGGATGCGGCGGCCAACAGTATTTACCGCAGAGGCATTTACAACAGCAATCCATATTTTGTGATCAACTGCGAGCTGGTTTCCGACAGGGAGTGGTACCGTTTTTTCAATAAATCAACCTCCCCTCTCCTCTATGTAAACTGCACCATATATTTTAAAAACATCCACAAGCTGAATTCCCATCATGCCAAGAACTTAAGAAAGCTGATTGAGGAATCCAACCTGTGTCAGAGAAACAAGGTCATTTTCTCCGCTGTGATCTCACCCGACGGGAACAAGCCTGAGTTCGCCCGCTATATCCTGGACAATATCCAGTGTATCCTTCTCCAGCCCCTTCCCATCCGCAAACGTCGGGAAGATTTAAAGAACATGCTGATCATCTATCTGAATGAGATGAATATCCTTTACGGGAAGCACATTATAGGATTTACGGAGGATGCGGAACAGGCTTTTCTTGATTTTGACTGGCCGGGCAACATAACCCAGCTGAAACGGGTCTTAAGGGAGATGGTCATTCACACGGAGGGTATGTATATTAACGGAAACATGGTCAGGGAATATATCAAAAATGAGATTTTTGATTCCTCGGAAAAACTGACTTACAACATTAATCTGGATCAGCCTCTGGAGGATATCACCTACGATATCGTCCGCATTATCATGAAACAGGAGAACATGAACCAGAGCAAGGTGGCCAAACGTCTGGGCGTCGGAAGGACGACCATCTGGCGGATTTTGAAGTCGAGGGAGTGAAAATATTATGAATTTAAGTTTTATGTTGCTGCAGCAGATCCTTGTCATGGCGCTTTATATCTTTTTTGCCTTCCTGGGTGTCAAATGCGGTATCCTGAAGAAAGAAGACAGCTCCAGTATCGCTTCCCTGGTCCTTTTTATCATCTGTCCGGCTCTCATCTTTGATGCCTTTCAGATGCCCTTTTCCGTCGATAAGATGAAGGGCTTTCTTCTTGCTCTTCTTGCATCCACGTTAATGCATGTCCTCTTTCTGGTATTCATCTATCTGTTCGGGAAATCCGTCTATTTAAATGACATTGAAAGGGCTTCTGTCATCTATACCAACTGCGGGAACCTTCTTGTGCCCCTGATCGGAGCCATCCTGGGAAAGGAGTATGTTCTTTACTGCTGTGCCTTTATGACGGTACAGACGGTGGTCCTGTGGACACATGGAGCCTATATCCTTGGAGGCAGGGAGGCGGTAAGCATAAAAAAGATCATCACGAATCCGAATGTCATCGCGATGATCTTTGGTCTTATTTTTTTCTTTACCGGCCTCCGGCTTCCCATGATACCGGCTGCTGCTATTGAGAAGACCGGTGCCTGTATCGCTCCGGTGAGCATGTTTGTGATCGGTATCCTGATCGCTTCTGCCGACTTGAAAGAAGTCTTCAGCAGGAAGAAGTCCTGGATGATCTGCCTGATTCGTCTGATTATCATACCCCTGCTAACGATCCTGATACTTAAGGTCACCGGAATTCCCTATCTTCTGGAAGATGGAGCCAGTATCCTCTATGTATCATTCCTGGCATCTGCAGCGCCTACGGCTGTTAATGTGACCCAGCTGGCAGATCTCTATGGAAAAGATTCCGTTCTGGCCGGCAGCATCAACATCATGAGCGTATTCTTATGTATTATCACCATGCCTCTGATGACGGCAGTCTATCAGTGGGCGTTCCTGTAAAATTATTTTACAATAACCAGGACTTTTTTACCTGCCCCATTCTGGGCGTAAGCATACACATAACATTTGCCTTTGGATCTCGCCTTGATCTTACCATGTCGGTTGACCGAGGCGATCTTTTCCCCTCTCCTCTCTTCCAATAAAAAACCCATTTTATGATATTCGGATTCTGATGAAAGCATTATATCATAAAATGGGTTATAATTATTAATCTATTATTCTTTTTTTATTCCGGATTCTGGGAAAGAGCCTTCTCCTGCATCTCCTGAATCTCATCGATCATGGAAAGCATGGGCCTGA
>CACXGS010000436.1 GCA_902767195.1 uncultured Lachnospiraceae bacterium
ATCTCCATAAGTCAGAAAGGAGGATCCACGGGCTAACAGTTGAGTACGGTCATATTTCGACCGGTAAAAGCCATCATAAGCTATCCCGTCAGGTAAGGTGTTAAAACCTCCGAAAACATAGTTATCCCTGGTATACCAGGTATAATAAAGATCCTTCTCCCCATAGATTTCCGTGTCTCCCGGATTAACGACAGAGGAGTCTGAGCTGGCTTCGGAAAAAGGAAGCATATAGTCAGTAGCCATGCCTGGCGAATTCCGGAGAGGATAGACTGCATTGTAGATCAGACCGGTCAGATAGTAGCTTCCGTCCACTTCATTATATGAACTGATCTCCTTTAGATGGCCGCCAGGCTCATTGTAACCGCCTGCTGCCGGATCCGGGTCATATACATAGCCTCCATTAGGATAGATGACAGCATCGAAGACCCAGCGGAAATAAAGTGTGATATCAGTATCCTGAGTCAGGGGATCTCCTCCATTCAGCCGTCTCGCATCTGATGTATAAGATCCGTTCGTTCCTCCTGTTCCTTCAGTTACGCTAAGTCCGGATCCATTATTCTTTGTATTATATGTCATACCGTCTTCCAGATAGCATCCGGTTTTCGCCACCCTTAAGTCAGCAGCTTTCGGCAATGCCGCATAAACACCCTCAACATCCGGCACCTGAATGATCAGATTCTTCCAGGATGCTGTTATACTTTCCTTTATCTGCACCAGATTCTGACTGACCCGGTATCTGGGGTAACCTGTCCCGGTGGTTATGGTACCGCCATTCACATGTAGTTTGATTCGCAGCACATAAGGATCCGCCTCTGCTTCCGCTTCATCAGCCCTTTTTGGTATGATTTCTGTTTCTTCGCTTTCTTCTGCCAGTGCCTTCAAACGGTTTCCTGCGATCACCAGACTGATCATCAGGGGCAGGATCCATAGCATCAGCCTTAATTTTCTCTTCATCATCTGCTCCTGTCTCTGCCGGCAGCGCCTGCAGTTTTCTTATTTCCTTGTCAGCATCTCTGTCCATGCGTCTTTCCATGCTTCCACTCCGGTCCATTCGTCCCCATCTTTATCCAATGTCTGGACAGATTCTGCATAAACATAGATGTCATATCCATTTTTAGCCAGTTTCTGTCTGATATGTTCTGTTTCGAACTGCACACGGAAGTCTGTAGTGAGAGCCCCTGTGGATTCACCCGGACTTAATTTTTCTGTATAATACCAATATCCTGCCAGCAGATCTGATACCTCAGCTGAATGATCTGCCGCAAAGATCCAATGTTCCGGAGCATTTTCAGGAAGATCAGAAAAAGGATCATATACTTCTCCGCCATCCCATGACACAGCCGCCCTTTTGGCGATCTCATTATCCGAAAACTCCAGGAGCACCCTCACAAAGCAGTCAGAAGTCCCGGTATTCTCTATCTGGACCTCTTTATGAAAAAGTTCTGAAAGCCCCGGATCAGGCGGCACAAATTCCTCATCTATCGTGATTATATTGTCTCCTACCGCTATCTGATTTTCTTTGTTTTCCTGATCTGTAAGGTAAGCTGCCGTATCTCCCCAGGCAGTCGCTGTCATCAGGGATATAAAAAGAATCATCAGCCACAGATGTTTATGTCTCTTTAATAATGCTGTGATCATCTTCTTTCCTCCTCCCTTTCGACATGAGAACGCACAGAAATGTTCCTGATATTACTCCAAGAGATAAAAAGAGATAAAACCGGCTTGTATCCCCGGTGGAAGGGCGGACTGCAGGTTTTTCTCCCTGACCGGGTGTCAGTTTTGCTTCAAAGATCCACTTTGTGCTGCTTTGTTTCAGAGCCCAGGTATTATTTAGTTCTGCCGGAACCTGTACCGTATATGACAGTTCGGTTCCCATCCCGCTTTTGAATTCTCCCAGGAAAACCTCTGAAGCAGACTCAGATAAAAGACCTTTGAAGATGACTTTATCCTTATTTTTTATGATGAGTTTCAATTTTTCTGCCAGTTCATCTAAGCCTTCTGCTTCCTGGGAAAAATAAAGCTTCACCGGATATTTGTAGTTGTTTTTTATTTCTGCTATACCTGATGCCACATCTCCCGGCATCAGATCTGTCCAGTGTGAAAAGAAGTCATTTCCGGTCTTGACCAGTCCTTCAGCGCCTCCCTTAAAGACCACCGAAAAGCCTGATGATGCTGCTTCTTTCCCAGTGTAACTGGTGTGGACACATTCCTCGATCACTGTCCCGAACCAGGGGTCTTCTTCATTAAAGTGTGGTGTAAAATGATCTGTCTGCACAGCTTGTGAGGTAAAATGTATGGAAAAAGGTTTATTCTCGCACTCACTTCCCCAGGACGGCGGGATCCTGATTATTTTCAGAAATGTCACACTTTTACCTTTGG
>CACXGS010000437.1 GCA_902767195.1 uncultured Lachnospiraceae bacterium
ACTGCCAGCTGTGGGACTCGAACCCACACGCGGTTACCCACAACAGATTTTGAGTCTGTCTCGTCTGCCAATTCCGACAAGCTGGCACATTTTTGAACACTTTAGAAATGATAGCACGCATCCCTTTTACTGTCAAGAAATAGTTGTTCTTCACTACTTCTCATCGTAAAAATAAAAAATATTTCGTGAAATTACATGAAGTATCTGTGCAAAGATTGAGCAGGTATGGTATAATTACCGTGTCGCAAGAGTACAGGTTGATTTTATTCAGCATTTTTGTATAAAAGAACCTGTTGAGATTATATGAACTTTATTAAGAAGGGAGTCATCATGAAACAGAATGAAATGGTAGCAATGATCCTTGCCGGTGGTCGTGGCAGCCGTCTGCATGACCTTACCAACAAAGTAGCTAAGCCTGCAGTATACTATGGCGGAAAGTATCGTATTATCGATTTTCCGTTGAGTAACTGTGCCAACAGTGGAATTGATGTTGTCGGTGTTTTGACCCAGTATGAGTCAGTTCTTCTGGGAAGCTATGCGGCCAAAGGTGGCCTCTGGGGCCTGGATACAAAGGACAGCGGTGTATACGTTCTTCCTCCGCGTGAGAAGGCAGATGCAGATCTGGATGTATACCGCGGAACAGCCGATGCCATCACACAGAACATTGATTTTATCGACAATTATGATCCGGAGTATCTGCTTGTTCTGTCCGGTGACCACATTTACAAGATGAACTATGACGCTATGCTGGAGCATCACAAGAAGACCGGAGCAGCATGTACCATCGCTGTTATGCCTGTAAGCCTTGAGGAGGCAACCCGCTTCGGTATCATGATCACAGACGATCAGGGACAGATCGTTGACTTCGAAGAGAAACCGGCTAAGCCCAGAAGTACACTTGCCTCCATGGGTATCTATATCTTTGATTACAAGAAGCTTCGTGAGATCCTTCTTGTGGATAAAGATGATCCCAATTCCAAGCATGACTTCGGTATGAATGTCATTCCGACCCTCCTTAACAGCGGCGAGAAGCTGGTTGCCTACAAGTTTGAGGGATATTGGAAGGATGTAGGAACGATTGATTCTCTCTGGGAAGCCAACATGGATCTTCTGGATGAGAATAATGAGCTCTCCCTGGATGATTCCTCCTGGACCATCTACACGGAAGATGCCGCTGTTCCTCCTGCATACTTCGGACCAAATGCGGAGATTGATAATGCCTACATTACCCAGGGCTGCAAGGTAGCCGGTACAGTGAAGAATTCTGTAATATTTACCGGTGCCGCAGTTGGAGAGAATGCCAAGGTTCTTGATTCCGTACTCATGCCGGATGTTTCCGTAGGAGAAGGAGCAGTCGTAACTCGTGCCCTGGTGGCTGATGGTGTTAAGATCAGCGCAGGTGCTGTTGTCGGTGAGGCAGGAAGCAAAGAGATCCTGCTGGTTGCACAGGATGTGTAAGGAGGTTTATTAGTATGGCTAGAGCATTTGGTATTATAACTTCTTCTGCAGAGCAGAAAGTAGAAGGTCTTCAGGATTATCGTTCCATCGGTGCATTCTCATTCTTCGGAAGATACAGGATCATCGACTTCCCGATCTCCAATTTCAGTAACAGTGATATTGACCGGATTCAGGTATATATCAGCAGCAAGCCCCGGTCCATCGTGTCCACCATCGGAACAGGACGTCATTATAACATCAACTCCAAGCGTGGTAAGCTTCAGCTGCTCTTCCCCACAGAGGAGAAGATCAATGATATCTACAACACCAATATTAATGCTTTTATCGAGAACCTGGAGAAGATCGAAGGCCAGCATGAAGAATATGTTGTGATTACACCTTCCTGCATGGTTTTCATTCAGGACTTTGACAAGTTCCTTAATGATCACATTGCTTCAGGTGCTGATATCAGCGCTCTCTACCACAAGGTAGATGATGCTAAGGAAGGCTACTCCACATGTAATAAGCTCATCCTTGACGGTGAGAGGGTTGCTTCCATTAATCCGGTTCTGGGAGATTATGATGTAGCCAACATCTTCATGGAGACTTATGTTATGAAGAAAGATCTCCTTCTGGATCTGATTAAGGCTGCCAAAGCTACATCTTCCCTGTACACACTGGATAATATCGTGAGCACCAAGGCTGCCGAGCTTAAGGTGATCGCTGTGGAGCACAAAGGATTCTTTGCTCCGATTACTAACCTTAAGTCTTACTACAAAGCCAATGAGAGACTTCTGGATAATGAAGAGGCCAACCAGCTCTTTGTTGATGAGTGGCCCATCTATACCAGGACTTCCGATTCCTGCCCGACACAGTATTTCGCAGGATCCTCTGTGAAGCATTCCGCTGTTTCCAACGGATGTACCATCAAGGGTAATGTTGAAGGTGCTATCATTGGCCGTGGCGTATCCATCGGAGAGGGTGCTGTCGTTAAGAACAGTATCATTCTTGCTAATGCCAAGATTGGTGCCGGTGCTGTGATTGAGAATCAGGTTGTTGACAAGTTCGCTACCATTCTCGATAATACCAGGATCGTAGCAGATGCCGAGAATCCCGGTTATATTAAGAAGAGAGACATTGTATAAAGATCATGTATTGACATAAGGTACAAACAGATGGTGTAAAGATGCTGCCTTCAGCATCTTTACACCATCTATGCATAAAGGGGAATATAACATGCCATTATTAGCGAATTTCCATACTCATACTGTTTTCTGTGACGGGCGGGATACTGCCGAGGATATGGTTACTTATGCCATTGGGCTGGGATTTAAGCATCTGGGTTTTTCCGGTCACATGGACCCGGATAACCATGTGGATCCTGATCTCTATTTTCCGGAGATCCACCGGCTTCAGGAGGTCTATGGTGATCAGATTGAGATTCTCTGTGGGATCGAGCTGGATACCGTTTATGATCCCGGTGCTGCAAAGGGTGCAGAATACATCATCGGATCCACACATTTTGCTGAAGTGGATGCTGATCCTGCCTTGTCGGTGGATGACACGGAAGAAAGGCTTGAAAAGCTTGTGACACAATACTTCGAGGGAGATTACTATCGGCTGGCAAAGCATTATTATGAACTGGAGGCAAAAGTCTTTGACCGGCTTCACTGTGATATTATCGGCCACTTTGACCTGGTGACCCGATTTAATGATCATCTGCATTTTCTGGACGAGGAAGACCCGAGATACACGGGACCGGCCCTTGCCGCTATGGAATATCTGGTTACCAAAGACGTCCCCTTTGAGATTAATTGCGGCGCCGTCAACCGGGGGCGCAAGAAGGAACTTTACCCTAATCGCTTTTTCCTTCGGGC
>CACXGS010000438.1 GCA_902767195.1 uncultured Lachnospiraceae bacterium
AAGACCTGCTCTTCGAATCATTTCATAATCATTGCTGCCGTCCCCACAGGCCATGATCTCCTCCGGCATAATGCCCAGATGGGAACCCAGAGCCATGAGTGCATCCCCTTTGTTGCAGCTGTGATGATTGATCTCCAGATTATTCGTCAGGGAATTCGTAATACAGATCTCCGGATCTTTCTCCAGTTCCTCTTTTGCAGAGGACCAGTCTTCTGTCCGTTTAAAAAACAGGGTGAACTTCTCCACCGGAGATTTGTTTTCATCCAGCCACCCCTCCATGCTGTCCACTCTCTCCCTGGACATATGGATCAGGTCGATCAGGAAGGGATCCATGCCATAATCCGTCAGATTGTCATAGAACCTGCTTTCAGAATGCCCTTTTCCATCGGCAAAGAAATCAAAATAAGCAGGATATTCTTTCAGTTTTATGACCAGCTCCCTTGCCTTCTCATAGGGGATCAGATTCTGATAAATACTCCGGTCCTCCTTAAAATCTATCACCTCGGCACCATTGGCCAGGAGAACATAGCGAAGACCTTTGATCTCCCTTAGAAATTCCGGGATGCCGGTTCTGGCACGGCCGGTGGTGGGGAGAAAGTGAATTCCCCGCTCCAGGCACTCTTCAATCCGCTCTTTCGTGCGGGGCGTCAGTCGTTTATCTGTTGTCAGCAGTGTATTATCAAGGTCTGTTCCGATCAGGCGGATATTATATTTCTTCTCCATAATCATTTCCTATCTGTAAACCGGTAATTCTGTATTACTATCTGTATATTTTTTCTGCCCTGCCATTCATTAATCTGGGGATAATATGTAACGGCCAGTCTCACATTTTGATTCGTCCCTCTCTTCACTCCCTCTACAGCATTCTCTCCATAATGGCGGGCCATTTCATCAAAGAAGTCCTTTGAATCCTGAAAAAGCAGTGCCTCTGTGGAAGAAGGGAAAGCTCCTGTATCCGCTGTCAGAAAAAGCTTTACCGCACTGCCGTTTTTGCCAAGGACCCGGCAGCTTCGGATCAGCAGATCCTTCTGGGCAAAAAGAGGCTTTCTGTTCCCATTGCCAAAGGGTTCCAGCTTATGAAACTCTTCAATCAGATTTTCTGACAGATAGCTGACCGGCATGGGAATATCAATGTCAATAACCTTGCAGAAATCTTCCTCCGTAAGAAGAGAGTTCTGATTGATCCTGGCACGAAATTCTTCCAGACGGTCCTTTTCCAGGGAGAATCCCGCAGCCATGGGATGGCCGCCATATCTGGTAAAACAATCCCCGATGGCGGACATTTCTTCGTACATGGAGAAAGCCGGAATCGATCGTCCGGAACCCTTCAGTACTTCTTCCTTTCCCGTCACCACAAAGGTGGGTTTATTATATCGTTCTTTTATGTGACCGGCAATAATACCGGCAATGCTCTCGTGAATCTCCGGCAGCCAGATTACCAGCACTTTGTCATCGAGATGACCGGACTCCTCCAGAACATGAAAAGCCAGGTCCTCCCCCTTTCTGCAAAGTTCCTTTCTCTCCTCGTTCATGGCTTTAAGTTTCTGTGCATAGTCCATGCATCGGACCGGGTCTTCACACAGGAGGAGCTTAAGGGCATCCTCTGCAGAGGCCAGTCTGCCGGATGCATTGATACAGGGTCCCAGAATAAAGCCGAGATGATATCCGGTCAATTCCTTTCCGTCAATCTGTGTAGCCCTGATCAGAGCTTTTAATCCGGGGATGCCGGTATGGGGCATCCTGCCCAGTCCCTCCCTGACCAGAATCCGGTTCTCATCCTGAAGAGGCATCACGTCACATACCGTTGCCAGGGCACAGATTTCATAAAACGCTTCCGTCTCTTTACGGTCGATACCGAATTCATCATAGAGAAGCTGGATCACTTTAAAGGCAACTACAGCGCCACAGATAGCTTTAAAAGGATAGGGGCAGTCTTCCCGGATGGGATCCACAACTGCAGCCGCAGGAGGGATCAGATACTCCTTTTTGCCATCATCTGTAATCCTGCAGGGAATCTCATGATGGTCTGTGATGATGATCGTGATCCCCAGACGGTTCCCCTCCAGGACCTGCTCCATGGCAGAAATTCCATTATCACAGGTAATGATCGTGTCAATGCCATCATGGGCAGCATCCTCCACCATCGCCCTGCTGATACCGTAACCGTCTTCGATCCGGTGGGGGATTACGTAGTCTACTTGAGCACCACACCGTGTCAGGCCTTTGTATAAAATGTAATTGGAACAGACACCGTCACAGTCATAATCGGAAATGATCCGGATCTTTTTCCCTGATCGGATCTTCTCTTTTAAGATCTGTGCGGCATTTCTTCCGTCTTTTAAAAGAGCCGGATCATAGAGGAGTTCCGTTCCTCCGTTCAGATATTTATCGATATCCTCAGGTTCGATGATATCCCTGTTTCGGATAATACGGGCCGTAACCGGATCGATCGAGAAACGTTCCCCGATACCCTTGAAATCCGCTCTCTTCATTAAAACCTGCCATTTTTCCATAGACATAAATCACTTCCTGTAAATACACAAATACCAGAAGAAGCAGGGCAGCTCTCGCCCCCTGCTTCTTAATTATCATTTATCTTCTTTTCTTATTCGACTTCTTTTTCCCTTTGGAACTCTTCTTCTTCGCAGACTTCGGAAACTCTTCATCACCGGCCTGTTCTTTCACAGCC
>CACXGS010000439.1 GCA_902767195.1 uncultured Lachnospiraceae bacterium
ATCACACTCAGTACGGCATTACGATGAAAGTCATTGATCTGGAGAATGACAACACGCTGAACGGCGATATGAACAAGTTTCTGGGGAGCAAGGAAGGCGGTGCCGTCACAACGCTTGTGCAGGGACTTCTGTCCACAGACCTTAAAGATGATGGATATCCGATGGCAACAAAGGAAGGAGGAGAATCGCTCGGAAGTCTGTATAATGGTGCAAAGGAAGTCAACCACCTGTTCATTGAGAGTACCTATCATTCAAGTGGTTATTTCGAATACGACAGCACGCAGAATTTTGCCAGCCTCGATGGCAATAATTTCAAAGTATACAAGGAACTGGGAACATATGATGCTTCCAGTAAGCCAACCCTGAAGCATGGACAGTTTTTCCCCTTTAACGATCTGGCGGCAGGAGTATTCGCCACCGTGAACGACCAGAATCTCTATACAATATCCGCAGCCACACCGTTGCCTGACGGTGATCCGAGGAAGTACGAAAGGCTGTATTCTATTGAGAATAATGGAAAAAAGGCAGACTGCTATTTTGCCCTGGAGCTGGAAGCCGGCTTTACACAGACACCGAGTGGGAAAGATGCCTGGGGGCATGATATCATATTCGAGTTCACCGGTGATGATGACTTCTGGCTGTATGTGGACGGAGAGCTGGTGATTGATCTTGGCGGTATCCACAGCGCAGTGCCTGGCAAGGTGAATTTCAGAACCGGAGAGGTAAATGTAAATGGAACGCAGACTACTCTGAGGGAATTGTTTTACCAGAATTACAAAAAAAGAGGGCATACGGATGCAGAGGCGCAGGCCTATGTGGACAGCAAATTCGTCCTGAACAGTGAGGGGCAGTACGTCTTTGAGGATTTTTCCAATCACACCATGAAGATTTTCTACATGGAGCGCGGTGCCGGCGCTTCCAATCTTCAGATGCGGTTTAACCTGGCGGCTGTCAAAAAGGGAACTGTTCAGCTGAGCAAGGAGCTTTCCGGTGTGGATAAAGCGGAATCGATCAGGGCCGAATTCCCGTATCAGATTTACTACATGGAAAATGGCGTGGAAAAACGGTTGACGAATTCCCTGCCGGAAGACCCGGATAGTCAGATATCGCCGCAGACTGAGGATTTTGTCTATTATCAGGGAACAAAAAACCCGGTAAAATACCAAAAAAGCCTTAATATCGATGGTATCGTATACGAGGATGTATTCTTCCTCAAACCAGGAGAGGCTGCGGACATCAACTTTCCGGAAGGTGTGACAGAATACAAAATCATCGAGTGCGGCATAAACACAAATGTATACGATTCTGTAACTGTCAATGGAACGGAAATTGAGGGTACTTCGGTACCAGGTACTCAAAATCGGAAGGATTACGGTATTGATTATAACACCACAGATAATCGCGCAAGGGTAAACTACGTCAACAATGTTAATCCGGATGCGCTCAAAACTATCACGATTACCAAGAAACTATATAAAGAGGATGGAGAGACTGAGATAGACTATGGTGATGATCAGACGCCTTTCACATTCAGGCTGTATCTGGCGTCCGAATTTGAGGATCTTGCAACGGTAAACATGCACACCTATCATGTGAAAAATCCACAAGGATATTACTGCCTGTGGGATCCGGCGCAGCAGAAATTCGTGCTGATCGGGGACGGAATCAGTGACTATGCTGATCTGACAGAGGAGGAGAAAAACGCTTCCAGCGTCAATTTCACCACCTCCGGATATGGTTCCATCGGCAAAATCCCGGCAGGGTATACGGTGGAGATCCGCGATGTCCTGGTTGGCACACAATACCGTGTGGAAGAGCGCCCCTGGGAAATTCCGGACGGGTACTCGTTCCAGAAGTATGCTGAATACCCCAGTGACGCAAGACTGGTAACCAGAGATGAAGTCAGCGGCGTAGAAGGGACTATCGTTGCCGGAGCAGCTGCCAATCATCACGTCGATGTCTGCAACCTGAGGGGATGGGGCCTGCGTGTGAACAAGATCTGGCGGGACGCGAACTACATGTCTGACCGCGCGCCAACATATTTTGCCGTGTTCACCCAAGAAACAGACGATGGCGAGCTGACAATGGTTCCCGACACTCTGCGCAGACTTAAGTACACAGTGAATCCGCAGACGCTCTACTGGTATTTTCTTCCGCTTCCGGTGGACGTACCATTTTCAAATTATGAAATCCGTGAAGTGACTGTTTCCGGCGAACCGGATGTGGATGCTGATGAAGTTGTAACAAATGCTGAACAGCTGACAGTAACTCCGATCAAAGAAAATGGAGAACTCAAAACTTCCGGAAAGCAGAAAGGAGAAAGTCAGACTTCTGAGTTTACATACAGCGTACATTATGACAAAGGCGTCATATCAACCGACGCCAATGTTCGCGTGGACACCGTGACCAATGACCGGCCGGGCATCATATTGAAAAAAGAGGACTGGAAAGGACAGCCCCTGTCCGGCGCGACATTCACGTTGAAGGATTCTGACGGTAATGAGATCGGCACTTTTACGTCCGATGAAAACGGGCAGATAACCACTGCATTTCTGAGCGAAAACAAGAATTACACACTGACTGAGGTGTCTGCGCCGCAGGCCTACTATGGTCTGGAAACGCCGATGACCATTTCATCAAACAACGGTAGTATTACTGTCAGCGGTGTAGATGATGCGTATTATTCACTGGCCCAGGCGCAAGGTACTAAGCTTGCCACGCTGATCATAAAAGACAGGCCGCGCACATTCCAGGCCGTCAAGAAAGACGGGGACACGGGTACGCCGATGGATGGAGTGACCTTTGCCCTTCACAGGCAGGTGACGGTTGACGGCACAACAACCATTGATCCGAATCCGATGCCCGGCTATGAAGAACTGGTAACGGATGACAACGGGGTAATCCCTAAACTTGACAACACCTTGCCAGCTAATATTTACGAACTGCGAGAGACAACACCGGATGGTTACAGGCCGTTTTCACAGCATGATAAAATCCGTTTCCAGGTTAGTGAGACGGGCGCAATCACGATGATCAGCACGGATCAGGAGCCCACACCGCAAGGTGTGACTTTAACGAGAAACGAAGCGGGAGATGGCAGTGGGACAATATCCTATCTTTTGACGATCCTGAATTACAGGCAAACAAAGATTACGCTGCAAAAGGAGGATGAGAAGGGGACACTTCTAAAAGGCGCAAAATTCCAGTTGTGCAAGTACGGCTCGACATGGGAAGTCATTGAAGAATACAGTGACATTGATATGACAGAAAAGTCCTCTGTGGTATTTGAGAATCTGGCAGCCGGGCGATATCGTCTGACGGAGGTCCAGGCACCTGATGGATATGTCATTCTTTCC
>CACXGS010000440.1 GCA_902767195.1 uncultured Lachnospiraceae bacterium
CATTTCTAATCCTCTCTATCTGATGACGCCTCTGTATTGACAAAGGCAAATATAATTCAATCGGAATAGTGTCTCCTCTCTTCCATCCTCGGGTGTTTGTCACTGATCGCATAGAATAAAAGGGTGTTACAAGTAACACCCTTTTATTATTTCTCTGTATAGTTATTTAATCCTGTTTAATTCTTAGCAACAGATTCCAGATAAGCCTTAACTTCCGCTTCTGTCTTGAAGCTTAAAGCCTTCTCTGCAACTGCTTCTGCCTCTTCCATGGACCACTGGGAGATTACCTTTCTGGTGGTCAGGATAGAAGTGGCACTTACACTAAACTCATCCATACCGAAAGCAAGCAGCAGCGGTACAAGAAGCGGATCAGCTGCAGCCTCTCCACACATACCTACGATAGCGCCACCGGCCTTACCCAGCTTGATGGTCCTCTCGATAGCACGGATTACAGCGGGGTTATATGATGAGTACAGGTAAGCAACATCCGGATTACCCCGGTCTGCACACATGGTATATCCGGTCAGGTCATTTGTTCCGATACTAAAGAAATCTGCTTCCTCAGCGAAAGCATCTGCCATAATCATCGATGCCGGAGTCTCTACCATGATACCAACTTTAATATCTTTGTTGTAGGGGATCTCTTTGGCATCCAGCTCTGCTTTCAGTTCGGCAAGGATTTCCTTTACCTTACGAAGCTCGTCAAGGCAAGTAATCATGGGAACCATGATACGGATATCACCATATGCCGATGCACGAAGGAGTGCACGAAGCTGAGGACGATAAATATCATCTCTGTTCAGGCAGAGACGAACTGCTCTGTATCCGAGGAAAGGATTCTCTTCCTTCGGAAGCTCAAGATAAGGAATCTCCTTATCTCCGCCTACGTCCAGTGTACGGATAATTACAGGCTTGTTGGGAAGCTTCTCAGCAACGGTCTTATAAGCTTCGAACTGCTCCTCCTCAGAGGGAACCGTGTCACGATCCATAAAGAGGAACTCGGTACGGAAGAGGCCAACGCCCTCTCCGTCACATTCCACAACTTTATCTGCATCCTGAGGCTTTCCGATATTCGCACAAAGCTCTACTCTGTGTCCGTCGGAAGTCTCTGTAGGTTTGCCAATAAACAACTTAAGGGCTGCCTTCTCCTCGAGGAAGATTCTGCGCTTCTCTTCGTATTCAGCGATTACTGACTGATCCGGATTAATGAAGACTTCGCCGGTAGCACCATCAAGAACAACCTGGTCGCCGTTCTCGATCTTCTTGGTGATATCCGGGATACTGAGAACAGCCGGAATCTCAAGAGCTCTTGCAAGAATAGCGGAATGAGAAGTCTTTCCGCCGATCTCTGTCAGGATACCTGCAACATTCTCAGCATTGATACTAGCAGTCATGGAAGGCGTCAGATCCTCTGCAGCAAGGATCGTTGCAGGAGGCAGATTACCGAGGTCAATATCTTCTACATTAAGAAGAACCTTCAGCATTCTTGTCTTGATGTCGTTGACATCCGTTGCTCTCTGCTGGAACATAGGATCGTCAAGACTTGCAAACATATCACGGAACATGTTGCAAACCTGCTCTACAGCAGCCTCTGCATTCATCTTATCATCCGCGATGGCAGCCTCAATCTGTCCTGTCATCTCCGGATCCATAAGCAGAAGCATATGTCCTTCCAGAATCTCAGCTTCCTTCTCGCCTACTCTGGCTCTCATGTCGTCTGCCATAACCTGAGTCTGGGCGATCGTGGTTTCAACAGCTGCGTTAAAACGCGCTTTTTCTGCCTCTACATCAGTAACAGTTACACGCTGGTAATCTAAAGACGGCTCTGCAACAATAATTACCTTGCCAATACCGATTCCAACAGATGCACCAATACCAGTATACATATATTCACCTCAATATAATCTTAAAAAGATTGTGCTGTGTTACAGATTATTCTCCTAATCCGCTCTCGATCAGGTCAACAGCTGCCTGTAATGCTTCTTCTTCGTCCGGTCCATCACACTGAATCTCAATCTCATTACCGCACTTAATGCAGGCACCGATGATGTTCAGAAGGCTCTTGCCATTGGTGGTCTTTCCATTGAAAACAAGGTTAACATTGCTCTGATACTTAGCTACGCCTTTAGCGAAAACGCCTGCCGGTCTCATGTGAAGTCCCTGTGGGTTTTTGATAGTGATTTTCTGTGATACCATAATGATTCTCCTTTTCGTTTGTTGAACGATTAACATGCTCTATAGGTAATAATTTTACCATCATTTATATTCACTGTCAATAACAGTACAGCCCTTCAGGCACAACCGCAGGATCAGATTCTGCTGGAAAGAAAGATGTACTCTTTTCTTCCTTTTTCATCCTCCGGATAAAGCTTCATATACTTCTTTGCCGTCTTCCATGCTTTTTTATATTTCTGCTGTTTTTCATAGATCACGATTTTCTCAAAAAGGAAAACATCCTTGCTGTCTTCTTCTTTCTCAATACCTTTATCAGCATATTTATGAGCACTTTTATAATCTTTTTTCCTCATGGAAGCCTTGCAGAGTTTCAGAAGAAAATCAGCATCGCCTGTCTTCTTGTAACCTTCTTCATAACATTCCACGGCTTCCTTATCCTGGCCGTCCTTTTCCAGACAATCCCCTTTAAGAATATAACAGCGCTTATTGGCAGGACTCCACCGAAGCATCGTGTCATAGAGATCAATCGCCTCTTTATACTCTCCCAGCTGCCTGTAACTCTCTGCCAGATAGCAGTTGATATCTGTATCGATCTCATCGGAGAAGAGTGTCTTGCGGGCACCGGCTTTCTCGAAACAGTCGATGGCTTTCTCATAGTCCTGCTCCCTGAAATAAAGGAGAGCTTCATCTCTCATGTCAAGCTTAATCTCCCGGGAATGCTTCAGGTACACTCCGGAAGCACCTGCAATAATAATCAGCAGCAAAAGGGCAATTCGTATGATTCGACTCATAACAGCCTCCATTCTCTCAGTCCGTATGCCGTTTGAACAGCATCCGGTTGGTTATCCAGAAATCACACCGTACATCAATCAGATGATGGACCTGATCGTATCTGTCAATATTATAACATACAATAGAAATTCCACGCTCATGACAATAATTGACCACTTTAGCCGTCAGAGGGAACTGATCCGTGTATTTCATGATCATCAGATCACACCCGTACTTTACGGCTGTGTTCACCTTCCCGCATCGGCCTGCTGTTGTGGGAAGCGCAGTAAGATAACCGGTACGGAAAGAAAACTTCGACATTTTGACCAGGGCATTCTTATTGGATGTAAATACAACAGAATGCGGGATCATATGATGCCGGGACAGAATCTTTTCAATTCTGTAAAAGCTCATATAGGTGTGAGGATACCCTGACTCTTTCAAATGTAATATCAGATTCATGTCATGATCCTTTGCCCAGGAGACAACTTCGTCAAGATCCGGAGGATACTGGGTTGTATACCGGTCTACATTCCTTCCGTGGGTAAAGGGGAAAGAAAGATAATTATCCTCAGACAATTTGGCGGGAGAACCGGTTCCGTCGGTCAGCCTGTTCAGACCGGGATCATGGAACACGAAAGTATCACCGGAAAGAGTGTTCCAGATATCGCATTCAAAATTCTTATAGCCGAGAGAGTTGGCCTTTGCAAAAGAGGCGATGGTATCATCCGGCGCATACTCCATGGCTCCTCGATGCCCGATGCTCTCCTGACCGTTCAGTCCTCCACCGGCAATTTCGACAGGCTCTCCATTAACCTTAACACCATTCCGTATCCGGTAAGCCCGGATCATATACTTCTGCCTGCGGTGGGCGTTCGCATCCTGGTCTCTGTGGGATGAAATCTGACCAGAATGGTAATCTTTGATCAGCAAATACTTCTTCTGACCGGAACTATATCGAAAGAGTTCATATCCATCCGCTCCCTCAAGGGGATTCCAACTCAGCGCAATCAGGGCACTCCCCTTCTTTTGTGCTGTAAAACCTGTAACCCGGGAATGGGTCCGGAAACGAATATCCTCCAATCCGGAAGCCCATGCCGCGACGGCAAGAAGAACCGTAAAAAATATTATTCCTGTCCATATTCTAATTCTGCTGTTTTTCCACGGATTCTGTAATGTCATATCAAATATCGTCTTTCTCATATACAAAAGAGGATGCCGAAAAACAGCATCCTCTGAAACATCGGTATATTATCGAACCGTTTTAGCTGAACGTCCGGTCTCTTATCCGATCTGATTACTTTCTCAGACCTAACTGTTCGATCAACGTTCTGTAGCGATTAATATCCTTGGACTTAAGATAGCCCAGAAGGTTCCTTCTCTGACCTACCATCTTTAAAAGACCTCTTCTGGAATGGTGATCCTTGGGATTAGCCTTAAAATGTCCCTGCAGGTCATTAATCCTTGCAGTCAGGATAGCTACCTGAACCTCGGGTGAACCTGTATCGCCTTCGCTCTTGCCAAACTTAGCTACGATGTCCTGTTTCTGTTCTTTTGTGATCATATGTAAATCCTCCTGTCTTATTATTCACCTCCACTAAGGCATGGTCGGAGAGTCCGATACCCTGGTGAAGGGTCTGCATTGGTTACAATACTTGAATACTCTAACACAGTCCGTGTCATTTGTAAAGGACCGATATTTATTTTATCAGCTTATTATCAATGATCTGGAAATTGGCTCTGTGGAGATACAGAGCTTTTTTATCAATCATCAGCTTGGTCGTTTTCGGCAGATTCGTGCTGACCTCCCAGTAGACATCCTTTCCGGAATAGGCACAGATGGGCACACCGAGCTGGCTCTGTATCACAACGACCTGCGCTTTTCCGAAGTAATTCTTATACTTATTGATAATGTTCGAAATATAGGTGTTGCTTGTAACACCGTTTGCGTCACTTTGTATATTGGTCAGTTCGAACTCCACATCCGGTTTCAGCCCTTTTTCTTCAAAAACGATCGTATCGCCGCAGCTTTGGATCTGCTTCCCGTCGATATTGATGGTCATCACAGAGGATAAAGCATAGGTGGTCGTGACAGACCCGTCGGAGGAATCAACATGGGAATCCTCCACTACATTTCCCTCCATGTCGATCTTTTTCCCGGAGACGGTAAGATATTTACTTCCCGAATTATCATAAAATCGACAGGTAAAGGAATTACCTATAAGCTTTCCCTTGATGTCTCCCAGCTTTGAGTGAAAGCCTGCAATACTGCAGCCCCCCAGGAACAGTGAGATACATAGCATCGAAAGGATTAGGGTAAACATGGTTTTTTTGTTTTTCCAGGTATTCATGGAAACCTCCTTATGTGTTTTAAGCAAGTGAACTACCCACTTGAAAATACAGGTTTGTAGGGTTAAACTGTGTCGCCAATAACCCCAATCAACGGACAACCGGTTCCGACGCAGAGGCGTTGCCCACTCCCGGTAAGCTATCTGCCTGTTCCGACTGGGGCGGC
>CACXGS010000441.1 GCA_902767195.1 uncultured Lachnospiraceae bacterium
GATCACTGTCCGGATGAAAAACTCATGGCAGGGAACGGAAGCCGGATGATCTCCAGGACTCTGGGTTACAATATCTATATTAACCGCTTACAGACTACCGTTAATTTTAAAAAAGATACCGTAAAACAGCAATTTACATTTGAAAATACCGGGGTCGCCCCCTGTTATATAGACTGGCCTGTAATCATGACCATCCATAACAGGAGAAATAAAGTCATCTATGAGAAAGAGCTGCCCTTTAAACTAAGCAGCTTCCTTCCGGGAAAGGAATATCAGGTTTATGGGGAGTTCCCTTACAGCAAGGAGCTGACCCGGGGCTATTCCATGGGAATCCGCATTGTGAATCCCAATGACCCCTCGGAATTTATCACCCTTTCCCAAGAAGAAAATAAGCCGAACGGGAAAGGAGAGCATATCCTCTATACCTATGAACCCGCCAGGGACAGGGAAGAAGTCAAGATTGCAAGGCCGGACAACTATGCGAACTCTATGATTCTTCTTCTGATGGACCTTTGTACCTATGCCAAAGCGAAAAACCCTGACTTTGCCATGGTGACCAACGGTGGTTACCGGCTCTTTATGCCGGAATACAACAAAAATGAAGAGAGTCTGGTCGGTTTGACTTCCAGTGTGGACGCTATGCTGGTGGAGTCCGTCTATTACGGATACGAGGGAATGAACAACCGAACAACTCCCAGGAAAATCACTCAGGAGATGGAGGAGGCCATGGATTATGCCGGAGAGGCCGGCCTGCCCACTTTCAACATCGAGTATTGTACTGCGAAAAAACTGCGGAAAAAGACGGCGGAGAAAAGCCGAAGAAACGGGTCTGTCTGGTTTGTTGCCACAGACCGTGAATACAGTAATATACCGGAACTTAACCGGGGCAGAATGAACAGGAACAATATCGACGAAGTATCCGAGGCGAAAAATTTCCTTGCTTTTTTGAACCCGGAAAAATATAATACAAAGAAAAAGTACCTTGATGCCGTGCGATCCACAAATTATGACATGATATTTATTGATTCGGAATACAACGGGAAACCTTTGTCTAAGGCAGACGTCGACTCATTAAAGGAAAAGGCCAACGGAGGAAGACGAATGGTCTGCACCTATATGAGTGTGGGAGAAGCGGAGAACTACCGCAGCTACTGGAAAGACAGCTGGAATACCGACCCGCCTCCCTGGATCTGTGAAATGAATGACATGTGGGAAGGCAACTATAAGGTTATGTTCTGGACCAAACCCTGGAGAGACATTCTCTTCGGATCGGAAGATTCCTGTCTCGACAAGATTCTTTCCGCCGGTTTCGATGGCGTATATCTGGATGTCATCGATGCCTACGAATACTTTGAGGAACAGCAGAAATAACCTTTTAACACAGTCGGCTCATTTTCCCGGAAAACGAACAAGGGGGTATTATGGGAACACGAGTAAAAAAATGGCATATAGCGATTATGTCAGCGATTCTGATTTTGGTGCTCAGCATCGGCATGACAGGAAAGATCAGCTCGGTGGAGGCATCTTCGGTATCCTGCAAGTCAAAGTATTATATTACTACCAAGATCAGCAAAAGCACCCTGAAGAAAGGGAAGAAGGCAAAGGTCACTGTCATCATTAAGAACACTTCCGGCGATAAGATGAAGACCCTGAATGCCAAAGTTACCCTTCCTTCGAGCATCATGAAGAAGTCCAGCGGAAGTCTGACAAAGACCAGATCTTCCCTGAGCAAGAACGGGACCTGGAAGTTTTCTTTCTACGTAAAGGCAAAGAAGAAGATCACCTTTAAGAAAACAGTGATTACGAAAAAATACGTATCGGGACTGAAGACGACGATTAAGGCAAAGAATCTGGTCAAGCGCAGCAAATACAAAAAATACATGACCATCGAATTCCGGTCCTATAAACCGGAGCCCAAGCTTGTCGCTCCTTCCAGCTACGCCCAGTCTATGATCAGTCTTCTGGCTGATATGAACAGCTATGCCAAGAAGAAGAATCCTTCCTTTGCTATGGTTGCCAATGGTGGTTACGGCCTTTTTATGACCCAGTATAACAAGGATCCGGTCAGCCGCCAGAAGATGCTTGACAGTATTGACGGGGCCCTGATCGAGAATGTATTTTACGGCTGGGATAATACTCTGAATAAGTCAACCGATACCATCACTTCCGTGCATATGCAGACAGCCCTGACAGAAGCCAGAGCGGCAGGAGTCGCTCCCCTCAACATGGAGTATTGTACCGGAAGTAAGGCGGCTACCGCCATCAGTAAGAGCAATTCTCTGGGTTCTTCCTGTTACACGGCCTCGGATCTGATTCTTCGAAACATTGTGACCCTGGATCCGGCAAGAGAGACGACAGCCAATGTCCGAACCATGGCCCAGGTAAAGAACTTCATGGCCCTGCTGAACCCGGACAAGTTTGAGAATACCTCCGGCAGTGACGCTCAGAAGAAAGCCAACTATTTAAAAGCTCTGAATAATACCAACTACGATCTGATCTTTATCGATCTTTTCTTCAACGGGGATCCTCTGACTAAAACCGATGTGAATTCTCTCAAGAAGAAAAAGAACGGGAAATCCCGGATGGTATGTGCCTATGTGAGTGTGGGCGAGGCTGAGAGTTACCGTGATTACTGGGAGAAAGACTGGAATAAGTATCCCCCCAACTGGGTTGAGGATGAGAATGAGGACTGGGAGGAGAATTATAAAGTTAGATACTGGTCTCCCGTATGGCAGGGAATCCTTTTCAGGAATCCCGGTTCCTATCTGGAACAGGTCATCAATGCCGGATTTGACGGAGCTTATCTGGATGTCATCGATGCCTACGAATATTTCGAGAAGAAAAAATGAGGATTTTGAAAAAATCCTACAAAATTAGTACAGAATTCTTGCATTTTCATGCAAGTGCTGTATAATAGATAGGGTAATTTCATATTGGTCCGGCTGAAGCAGACAGAAGTCTTTTCAGGTAACTGTTTGTGAACGGACCTCCGGAGAAGTCCGCACATGATGCGGGTGCCGAAGGTGCAAGACATGAATCCACAGATTCGAATGTTGAATCTCTCAGGCAAAAGGACGGAGCTTATCTATCATTGTGATATCGCTATGAACAAGTCCGGCCTGTCCCGGACTTGTTTTTTGCACATAACCTGATGAATAAAGGGGGAATCCCCCTGTAGAGAGGAGTATTGATTTATGAAACTTATTGAACATGTTAACGGTATTGTCAACGGACTTGTCTGGGGCTGGCCGGCGCTGATCCTTCTGGGATTTGTCGGAGTGCTTATGACATGTATGACCCGATTCTTCCAGCTGACACATTTCAGGCATTGGATGAAAAATACCATCGGTGCCATCTTCGGCGACAAGCACGTTACCAGCCACACAGAAGATCATTCCATTTCCCAGTTCCAGTCCCTATGTACAGCCCTTGCTGCTACTGTAGGAACCGGTAATATCGTCGGCGTTGCCGGCGCCATCGCGACCGGTGGTCCCGGAGCTGTGTTCTGGATGTGGCTCATCGCCTTCTTCGGCATGATGACCAACTATTCCGAGAACGTCCTCGGTATCCTTTACCGCAGAAAGAATTCCAAGGGTGCCTGGGCCGGCGGTGCCATGTACTATCTGAAGGATGGTCTTGGCGGCAAACCCGGCTGTAAGACCATCGGTATTGTTCTGGCTACTCTGTTCTCCTGTTTCTGTCTGTTGGCTTCCTTCGGTATCGGTAACATGAGCCAGGTTAACTCCATGGTAACCAATGTTAACACCGCTTTCGGCATCCCGAAGATCATTACCGGAATCTTCCTGTTTGTCGCAGTTGCCCTGGTTATCATCGGCGGAATCAAGCGAATCGCAACCATCACAGAAAAGCTTGTTCCTTTCATGGTAGTTCTTTACCTGATCGGTACGCTCATTATTATTTGTCTGCACATTACAACCATCCCGGCTGTATTTGTTTCCATCTTCAGAGGAGCATTTGCACTTAAGTCCGTAGGCGGCGGTATCGTCGGTTCCGGAATCGCTCTGGCTATGCAGATGGGTATGAAGCGAGGCGTTTTCTCTAACGAGGCCGGTCTCGGTTCCTCCGTTATGGTTCACTCCAGCTCCAACGTTATTGAGCCCATCAGACAGGGTATGTGGGGAATCTTCGAAGTATTTGCCGATACCATTATCGTGTGTACTCTGACAGCTCTTACCATCTTAAGCTCCGGCGCCATTAATCTTGAGACCGGAATGATGACAGATGCAGCAGAAGCCATCGGATCCAGTTCTCTTATGAGTTATTCCTTCGGTCAGACCTTCGGAAAAGCCGGCTCCGGTTTTGTGGCTCTTGCCATCCTGCTTTTTGCCTACTCCACAGTACTCGGATGGAGTCATTACGGTTCCATTGCCTGCGAATATCTCTTCGGTGAGAATTCCACCAGGATCTACCGTATTGTTTTCGCTGTCATCGTCCTTTTAGGCTCTGTTATGGAAGCCCAGCTTGCATGGGATATCTCCGATACCTTTAACGGTATGATGATGATCCCCAACCTGATCGGTGTTCTTGTCCTTTCACCATTGGTTATGAAGGCGACCAAGAACTATGTGGACCGTCATTTCCACGGTGCCAACATCAGGCCCATGCTTTCCATGATCGATGAGATCCAGGAGATGCAGGAGAAGGCTCTTTCCCAGAATCCGGAATAAAAAGGAACAATAGATTAATAATTATAACCCATTTTATGGTATAATGCTTTCATCAGAATCCGAATATCATAAAATGGGTTTTTTATTGGAAGAGAGGAGA
>CACXGS010000442.1 GCA_902767195.1 uncultured Lachnospiraceae bacterium
CGTTCTTTTTCGAATAGTAAGCTGATGCGGCAGTGTTTTATGCTGCTACTTCGCTGCTCGTTCTGATTTCTTCAAGAAGGCGTGCCGATGAATCGCTGGAAGCAAGGAACATGGTCTCGGCGGCGTCCATCCTGGATCCAATCGTATTTAATGCGGAAACCATTGCCGTATTCAGACTCTCAAGGTTGTTGTTGACTGCGGTTAGTTGTGTATATGCCATATACTGGTTGGCTTTTATCTGCTCCAATGAGCCCAGGACTTTTCCAAGCTGGGAAATGACCTGATTTGAGCGGATCTCCGATTCATACAAGTTATATGCTCCGTTTGCTCCCTCCAGAGATGCGCAGCGGCCGGACATAAGATATTCATAGAAACTGGACAATGCGATGAGGTTGCGGTACTTCGGGAATACAACATTAACCGAGTACAACCTGTTGCGTCCTTCGACAAGCTTATAGTATGTATCTACAGCTCTGGACAGTTCGTCGCTGACCAGTTCTTTTGAAACGGCTAAGTCCGGAGCATCCTGATCCTTGACAGGGTTTCTGGCAGCCTGTTCGATACAGAACGCGATCTCTTTACGCACTGCATCAAGCTTGTCAGCTGTTCTCTTCAGATCTTCTTCCATTGCACTGCGCAGTTCATTGATATACCTTGAGTATGCAGGTTCGTATTTTTCTTTTAACTCTCTTTCGTAGATCGCTTTGTTTCTTTCATATGCGGCCATTTCTGCATTGTACTTTTCCATAATGGCTGCATTCTGCCGCTTTACTTTGCTTGCATTGAGAAATCCCGGTGTTTCGAGTTCAGGCTTTTCCGGAGGTGCAGGAGGGAGCGGCTTTTCAGGTTTCTCAGGTGCTACATACTCTTCAGACTTCTTGGAACCGCCCAGATCCAATTTGAGCCTTTCGCGGAGTACCACTTTCTGCTGAATCGTTTCTATATACGGGGCAATGCTGCGTGAGCGGAGCACATCAGCTGTATGACATGTTAAATAAGTCAGACTGAAGATTCTTTCTGAAAGAGAGTGCAGCTCTGTTTCGATATCGACCAGGCTTTTTATATATTTGCACAGAAGAGTATGGTCGCTTTTGATTCGCTCAGCCGCTTTGGAATCAGGCTCTGCACAGGCCTCGGTTTCGCGAGGTGCGGTTTTTTTAACCAGTCCGGTAACATAGCCGTAGGCCAGCATGGAATACCTTCTTCTTGCAAGAGCGCTGAAAATCGAGGTTCTTGTTCTATAGAGTTCTGTTTCATCGCGCTGATAAGTTCTGTACGAAGCCAGCAGATTGTCACGGCGGTAATTCGCGGCCTCATCTACAGTCAATCCTTTGACCCTAAGATTGGCATAGTCAAAGAGATAGTAAGGATGGGACGACGGCATATGCAGTAAATACCCCGGCTCCTGGGTCATTTCTTTCTCACAGTACGGACATGCCGCTACAGGCTGATGTGTTTTTAGGTCATAGACCAGCCACTGATCAACCATTATATTGACTTTGCAATGCGGGCAATAATAGAAATAATCCTTTGCGCCGGTTCTGTTGTCTGCCCGGTCGTTGAAGTAAAGAGGTTCTATCATGGTAATACTGTCCTTTCTTCTGCTGATTATTTTCAGCTGCTCCTTATCTTGTGGCCCTATGGTAACATCCGGAAACTGCAACTATGTTTTTCGCTTTGCATATAGAAAAGCCCTGCAATTGCGGGGCTCATGTGCCTGCAAAGTGCAGACAACTGAGCTTGATTGTCTTTCTTATATTGACAGATAATCAAAAAATGAAATATTATAACAGTTGTTATAATATAACGGAGGACATTCATGCCAAAGAAACCGACAACTACCAGGAAAGACATGATAGAAGGCGCTTTCCAGCTGATACGGCATAAAGGATATGAAGCTTTTTCTGCAAGAAATCTTGCGGCTTTTCTTGGATGCTCTACACAGCCGGTCATGTATCAGTTCCCCAATCTGGCAGATCTGAGAGAGCTGGCATATCAAAAGGCAGACAGCTTCCATAGCGAATACATAATGTCCGGTGAGGATTTGCTTGATATAGGACTGAGGTATGTAAAGTTTGCTGCTGATGAGCCGATGCTTTTCAGGTTCCTCTTTCAGTCCGGCCATTATGCAGGCCTCAGGCTCGAAGACCTGATGCGGACGCCTGATGCGGCTCCTTTGCTGGAAATCGCAGGTAATGAAGAGGGACTGACATTGGAAGAAGCAATGTCATATTTTGAACCGCTATATGCGGCAGTACATGGATATGCAAGCCTTATCGCTAATAACGGTATGGATTATGATCCCGCTGCAATACGCAGGGCTCTGATATCTCTGGCAGAGGCAATAACAGGAAAGGATGAATAGTTATAATGACAAAATTGTATAAGAAGAGTGAGATCACTTTTACTATAGTGTGGATAGCAGCATATGTGGTTCTGAGCAGCCTGGCAGACAATGTTTCCGCAGAACTCGGGGTCACCAAATCGATCACAGCGGTTCTCCATGTTGCTATGGTGCTGATCCTCTTCTTCTGGATCAGGAAAAACGGACTGATGAATAAATACGGTCTATGCAGATCATCTGTGCCGGCTAAGAAATTCTTGTATTATATCCCTTTGGCAATAATAGCATCTTCACCCTTGTGGTCAGGCATAGGACTTCGTTTCACTGCCCTGGAGACTGTATGCTTCGTAGTCAGCATGCTCTGCGTCGGGTTTATTGAAGAAGTGATATTCAGAGGTTTCCTGTTCAAAGCCATGGAAAAGGACAATTTAAAAACTGCGATCATAGTATCATCTCTGACTTTCGGCCTGGGACATATCGTTAATATGTTTAACGGAAGCGGCCGCACTCTTGCGTCATCAGCTGTACAGGTCATATTTGCAGTGCTCATAGGCTTTGTACTCGTGACTATTTTTTACCGTGGAGGATCTTTGATCGCATGTATAGTTTTTCATTCAGTGAACAACGCAATCGGCGCATTTGGCGTAGAAGGACAATCGGATCCGCATACTGAAATGATAATGAATCTGATGCTTATCGTCGTGGTACTCGGCGGGTATCTGTTATATCTGTACAAAACAGCGCCAAAGGAAGAGTAAAAAATATGCATGTTGTCTCGAACGGGCTCTCACCCCGGATCGCATAAAAACAAAAGCGCTTATCAATCGATACAGGGTATGAGGATTAACCATTTTTTATAGCGATAGATAGTGA
>CACXGS010000443.1 GCA_902767195.1 uncultured Lachnospiraceae bacterium
CAGAGATCTTAATCTGCTTTCCTGCTGCCAGACGCAGAAGATCGAGGACCTGGATGCCCTTAAACTTCACCGGCTGCTGGAAAGCGAATCCAATCCCCATCTTTGCCCGGTCTGTTATGGAGCTTTCTGTGATATCCTCTCCATTAAAAATAATCTGTCCGGAATCCGGCTTCTCAATGCCGGCGATCAGGCGGGCCAGGGTGGACTTTCCTCCACCGTTAGGGCCGGTGATCACCACCAGCTTCCCGTCTGAGATGGTCAGACTGATATCACGGATTATTTCCTTCTCCTCCCCGTCTGAATCGACCTGGAAGGATATATTCTTTAATTCAAGCATGTTTCAAATTCTCCTGTTATCGTGTAAATACTTTTGTCATGATAAGATTCTAACAGAAAGCAGTGGATTATGCCAGCATAAAAACAGTGCAGGAATCCCTCTATTCGCAAATGCACCGGGCCACGTGGACCCCGCTGGCTGATGCGTGGGAAAGGGAATGGGTGATCCCACTGCCGTCTCCGATGATAAAAAGATTATCGTGACAGGACTCCAGCCGTTCATTGACTTCCACTTCCATATTGTAGAATTTCACTTCCACTCCGTAGAGGAGAGTGTCATCGTTGGCCGTGCCGGGAGCCACTTTATCCAGTGCTTCGATCATCTCAATGATCCCGTCAAGGATCCGTTTGGGAAGGACCAGACTGAGATCGCCGGGGGTAGCTTTCATGGTAGGCGTGATAAAGGCTTCGCTGATCCGGCTCTTTGTGGATCTCTGTCCCCGGATCAGGTCGCCGAAGCGCTGAACGATTACGCCTCCTCCCAGCATATTGCTAAGCCTGGCGATGGATTCACCGTATCCGTTGGAATCCTTAAAAGGCTCAGAGAAATGCTTGGAGACCAGAAGGGCAAAGTTTGTATTCTCTGTCTGTCTGGCCGGGTCTTCGTAACTGTGACCGTTCACCGTGACGATACCATTGGTATTCTCACTGACTACCGCTCCTTTGGGGTTCATGCAGAAAGTACGGACTCTGTCTTCGTATTTGGGAGTCCGGTATACGATCTTACTCTCATAAAGCTCGTCTGTGATATGGGAAAAGACCTCTGCGGGAAGTTCTACACGCACACCGATATCCACACGGTTGGAACGGGTGGGGATGCCCAGCTTCCTGCACACATTCTCCATCCATTTACTGCCGCTTCTTCCCACAGAAATAATACATTTTTCACAGGTATAACTGTCCTCTCCACAGTGGACTTCATATCCTCCCTCTATCATCCTGACCGTATCCACCGGCCGGTCAAAGTAGAACTCCACCTTATCCTTCAGGTATTCATAGAGGTTCTCGAGAACAATGTAATTAATATCCGTGCCCAGGTGGCGTACCGAAGCATCAAGAAGATGCAGGTCATGTTTGATACATTCCTTTTTAAACTCTGATCCCGCCGTGGAATAAAGCCTGGTGCCTTCGCCGCCGAAATCCATATTAATATCGTCCACATAACGCATGAGCTCCAGAGCTTTCTTCTTGCCGATGTACTCATGCAGGGTTCCGCCGAAATCGTTGGTAATGTTGTATTTGCCGTCGGAGAAAGCGCCGGCTCCACCGAAACCGCTCATGATCGAACAGCTCTTACAGTGGATACAGGAAGTAATCTTTTCTCCGTCAATGGGGCAATGCCGTTTGGCTAAAGTGTGGCCTGCCTCAAAAACGGCAATCTTCAGATCTTTCCTCAGCTTTGTCAGCTCATAAGCCGAAAAGATTCCTCCGGGCCCGGCCCCGATAATAATTACGTCGACATTCATCTCTTATCCTCCATTTATCTGCGTCATTTACAAATCGTAATACAGGGCGAATTCCTCCGGATGGGGAATCCTCAATACTTCCTGGACTTCTTTTCTCTTCCTGGCGATATGAAGCTCCAGTACCTTCTCCGGGAAAACACCCCCGGCCGTCAGGTAATCATGATCTTCTTCCAGGGCGTCCAAAGCCTCGGACAGGTTTTCCGGCAGGGACGTCAGCTTCCTTTGTTCCTCCTCCGGCAAATCATAGAGATTAAAGTCATAGGGTCCCCAGCCTTCTTCCTTAGGATCGATCTTATTTTTAATGCCGTCAATCCCTGCCATCAGGATGGCTGACAGGGCATAGTAGGGATTGCAGGTGGCATCCGGATTACGCAGCTCAAAGCGCTTGGCATCCGGATTCTTTGCATAAGAAGGAATACGGACAACAGCACTTCGATTGGCCATGGCATAGCCGATGATGACCGGGGCTTCAAAACCGGGAACCAGTCTTTTGTAGGAATTGGTAGAGGGATTGGTAAAGGCGCAGAGAGACCTGGCATGCTTCAGAAGACCTCCGATAAAATACATGGCTGTCTGACTGAGCTGACCGTAGGAATCTTCCTGATAGAAGATCGGTTTGCCTTCCTTCTGCAGGAGCATATGGACATGCATTCCGTTGCCGGCGACCCCTGCCATGGGTTTCGGCATAAATGTGGCGGTCTTCCCGTCTCTCACCGCTTCATTCTTAATAATATATTTCGCGTTCATGGTGTGATCTGCCATCTCCACCATATCGCCCA
>CACXGS010000444.1 GCA_902767195.1 uncultured Lachnospiraceae bacterium
AGCTGTGAAGCCAGAAAGAGACTGATGGAGATGATCCTCGACCAGCTTAAGGATTGGATAGAAGCAGGAGGAATGAAGTGAAGAGAGAAACCGTTATCGTGATCGATTTCGGCGGCCAGTACAACCAGCTGGTTGCGAGACGGGTCCGCGAATGTAATGTCTATTGTGAGATCTATTCCTACAAGACGGAGATTGAGAAGATCAAGGCCATGAATCCAAAGGGGATCATCCTGACAGGGGGACCCAACAGCTGTTATCTGGAGGATTCTCCCAGCTGCAGCAAAGAGCTCTTTGAGCTGGGGATCCCGGTGCTGGGACTCTGCTACGGCGCCCAGCTTATGATGCATGTACTGGGCGGTAAAGTGGAAAAGGCATCTGTGAGAGAATACGGGAAGACGGAACTGCATGTGGATACGGGTTCCAAACTTTTTACCGGAGTGGAAGAGGATACCATGTGCTGGATGAGCCATTTTGACTATATTTCAAAGACAGCTCCCGGCTTCCGGATCTGCGCGGAAACCAAAGACTGTCCGGTAGCGGCAGCGGAGGACCCGGACCGGAATCTCTACGCCATCCAGTTCCACCCGGAGGTACTCCACACCGTCCGCGGTAAGGAGATCCTCCACAACTATGTCTATCAGGTCTGCGGCTGTGCCGGTGACTGGAAGATGGATTCCTTCGTGGAGAATTCTATTCGGGCCATCCGGGAGAAGGTAGGAGACGGCAAAGTACTATGCGGCCTTTCCGGCGGTGTGGATTCTTCTGTGGCGGCAGTCCTCCTGTCCCGGGCTGTCGGAAAGCAGCTGACCTGCGTCTTCGTTGACCATGGTCTTTTAAGGAAAGATGAAGGGGACGAGGTGGAAGCCGTATTCGGACCGGAAGGCCCCTATGACCTGAACTTTATCCGGGTAAACGCTCAGGACAGGTTTTATATTAAGCTGGCCGGCGTCGATGAGCCGGAGAGAAAAAGAAAGATCATCGGAGAAGAATTTATCCGTGTCTTTGAGGAGGAAGCCAAAAAGATCGGTGCCGTGGACTATCTGGTCCAGGGAACCATTTACCCGGATGTGGTGGAAAGCGGACTCGGCGGAGAATCTGCTGTGATCAAGTCCCATCATAATGTGGGAGGACTTCCGGACTATGTTGATTTCAAGGAGATCATTGAACCCCTCCGGGACCTGTTTAAAGACGAGGTAAGAAAAGCCGGCCTTGAGCTGGGCATTCCGGAATATCTGGTTTTCCGCCAGCCCTTCCCCGGACCGGGTCTGGGAATCCGGATCGTGGGGGATATCACTGCAGAAAAAGTCAGAATGGTACAGGAAGCAGACGCTATTTACCGGGAAGAGATTGCCAGGGCAGGACTTGACCGGGAGATCAACCAGTACTTTGCGGCCCTCACCAACATGAGGTCTGTAGGGGTAATGGGTGATGAGAGAACCTATGATTATGCGGTGGCACTCCGTGCAGTCAAGACCATTGACTTTATGACAGCGGAAGCAGCCGACATTCCTTTTGAAGTACTGAACAAAGTGATGAACCGGATCATCAATGAGGTGAGGGGGGTCAACCGGGTATTCTATGACCTGACATCCAAGCCTCCCGGGACGATTGAATTTGAGTAATAATAAAACACCGGAGAGCCGTAATACGGCGGCTCTCCACAGACAGTAGCCAAAGTCCACGGCATCCGCCGTGGACTTTGGCTACTGTTTGTAATATGAAATGAAATATCATATGAAATATCATATTATTGTTTTACTTCTTAGTATTTCCATTATTCTGATGTAGTTCCATATTACCATCACTACAATATATATCTAAAGTATATTCTTCACTCGGATCTTCAACTACAAAGACAATCATAGTTTTCTTTCAACCAGTCCCATTAATTGCACAAAATTTACTTGGTTTCAAATGAACAGTTAATTTTTTATATGATTTATATGATGGGCAAAGGAAAAAAGCAAGAAGTCGGCCGCAAAGCAGAATATTCTAAAATGTAGCCGAACGAAAAGAGTATGCCTCCTGAAGTCCTATTTTGCATCGATAATTATTCACCATAACTGAATAAGATGCTATATTAATTGTAACAATCCAGAGGATAACGACAGGATTATTCTATTTCTATATAAGAGAAGCGACATTATGTATCGAGGAGGGGTACCACGTATGAAAGATCATTTGATTATTCGAAAGATACTATCGTTTTTCATGGCAATAACGTTGATCATCGGATGCTTTCCCGGGAGTACTTTGGACGCACAAGCAGCCCGGAAGCCATCTTTGAGTGCGAAAAAAATAACCATTGCCAAAGGAATGAGTTACAAACTGAAAGTAAAGAATAAAAGGTCATCTGTGAAATGGTCCTCTTCCAACAAAAAGGTTGTAAAGGTCTCAAAGACCGGTAAGGTCACAGGTGTAAAAAACGGAAAAGCAACCATAAACCTTGAATGAAAAACTAAAACCTGTCTAATATATCGTCTGATTACATAGAATTCAGGAAAAATCCTGAGTTAAGGTCTTTTTATTATCCCGGGAAGGGACCAGGATTCCAGTTCGTCTTCATATAAAATGTCCCGATCTCCTCAGGTGTGTATTCCTCGTGTTCCATCCACCAGCGGACACTCTCCGCGAAGCCGCAGACCATATGGTGGAGCACATAGTCCCGGGGCACAGCCGGGTCCAGCTCCAGGAGCGCGCTGTCGAAAACCCGGGTCAGATACTCTTTAAAATATCTCATGAACATTTCCCCGCTCTCACTGAGTAAAACCCCTCTGATGTAGGACCTGCTGTCGGAAAGATGGTAAAGGATATGGACAACCTTTTGTTCGATCCCGTTCTCCTGAGAAGAGAAATCGTGAGTCTTCTCTTTATTTAAATCCTCTGAAAATACATGCTCAAAGATCTCTGTGCAAAGGGCCTTCAGCAGGTCGTCCTTGGTCTCGAAATGAGAATAAAAGGTAGACCGGCCGATATTTGCTTCATCAATGATCTCC
>CACXGS010000445.1 GCA_902767195.1 uncultured Lachnospiraceae bacterium
AGTCAGTTTTCCGAATCCCAGGGGATGGCCTTCTGCAAGAAGCAGATACCAATGGCTTTTGCCCTGGGATTTTTCGTCCACATTGATTGTTTCTCCTCTCAGGTACCGCTTAAGCCTCTCATCGTCCTGCTTCAGATCAATGATCCTGGAGAACTCCTCCTTTTTTTTTTTTTTTTTGAACAATCCGTTTCTCAGGAACTTCAATCCTTTTAAGGAGGGCTGCTCTTCCGGAAGGTAGTAGACGCTTCCTTTTCGGATATCCACCCTAGCCGGATCAAAGTCCATTTTTACCGAAGTAAAGAATTCTTCCAGCGATGTTCTCTGCTCCTGATTGATGCCCCTGACCTGATTCCACCATGGATATCCCCGATATGGGGAATCTTCCGGAATTCTCACAGACCCGGAATGCCCGTGCCAGGCCCTGTCATCAGGGACATTTTCCCTGGCAAACCCCTTTTCTCTTTTGCGAAGAAGCGCCAGGAAATGTCCTTCTCCTTCCATGCGATGAGGCCAGATCCTGCGGCACAGCCTGCAGGACTCATCATAAGTCTCCCCGTCGAATTCTGTGATTCCGGGGGCGAATCCATCATAGTCTTCCATGGGGCAGACTTCCATATCAGCTCTCTCGCGAAGAAGATGGGTGATCACTGCCTCATTTTCTTCCGGAGAAAATGTGCAGGTAGAGTAGAACATCAATCCGCCTGGCCGGAGCATATCGGCCCCATGAAGGATGATCTCCCTCTGGAGGGCAGAAAAATAATCCGGTCCCTTCTCCAGCCACGCTTCTCTGACCGCCGGGTTCTTACGAAACATTCCCTCTCCCGAACAGGGAGCATCCACCATGATCTTGTCAAAATATTCCGGGAAATACTGTGCCAGACGGTGCGGAGGCTCATTTCCCACAAAGGCATTGGAAATACCGAACAGTTCAATGTTACGCAGCAGGGCTTTTGCCCTGGCCTGATTAATGTCGTTGGCAAAGAGCAGCCCCCGTCCCTTCAGGGCAGCTCCCAAAGCGGTCGCCTTGCCTCCGGGAGCAGCACACAGATCAAGAACTCTGTCTCCCGGGGAAATGGGAAGGCGGGAAGCCGGTGTCATGGCACTGGCTTCCTGGATATAGAAAAGTCCCTCATGATAAAAAGGATGCCTTGAGGGACTCTCCGCCGGATCATAGAAATAGCCGTCCCTTATCCAGGGAACCGGTCTCAGGGAGAAAGGCTGTATCCTTTCCCACTCCTGTCTGCTGATCTTAAGCGGATTGATTCTCAGGGCATGTTTCGGTTGATCGCTATATGTATTGTAAAAGGAGTCAAGCTCCCGGCCCAGGAGCTTTCCCATTTTCTCAAGGAAAGCTCCCGGGAGATTATCATCTTTATAGAACATATTTATTTCTTCTCAGTCGTGGTCTCCTCAGCCGGGGCTTCGGTCTGGGCTTCAGCCGGCTGTGTCACCGGCTGGGCTGCTGCTGTGGTGGCCTCTTCGGCTCCCTTGCCGAGACGGAGCTCCTTCAGGAGTTCCTGATCCACATCTTTCTCATAATTCCAGCTCTTCTCCAGCTTCTTGGTCCACTCATCATATTTCTTATTAAAAGCTTCCTGCTCTCTCTCAGAAATGATACTTTCTTTCTTCTCTTTGGTTCCATCTTTATCCGTGTAGGCTACCAGCTGAGCGATCACATAGGCATCATCCGTCTCGATGACCTGATCCAGGATATCCCCGTCCTTGAGACCTTTGATGGCCTTTTCAAATGCCTTGCCTTCCTCAGATTCTCCGGCGGAGTAGGACTCTTCCATGGAATCAGTATACTCATTCTCCTCGGCGATCTTCTGGATGGTCTTTTTACCACTCTTCAGATCTTTGAGAGCTTTCTCTGCCTTCTTTTTCTGCTCTTCTACCTTCTTCTTGCCCAGCTTCTTGGTCTCACCGGTCTTCTCATCGGTTTTGGTAATATCAAAAGATACACGGTTCACTTTGGTTACTCTGGCTTCATCATCGGATACTTTCCGGTTCACATCCTTTGTCATCTGCTCGGAAACCTTGTGGGCCAGCGTATTCTCTTCATAGATCTTCTTCATATCCTCTTCCGTGGCACCACACTCTTCAAGGATCGTCTTTCCTGTCTGGTCCTCGGCAAAAGCTTTGGCATATTTCTCGCAGTTCTTCTTATCCTCATCGGATAAAGAACACTTGTATTCCGAAGCCCTGTTATTGAGAACAATAATCCTCTTAATCTGGTTGACCGTACTTTCCTTCACGGAATCTTCCATGGTCTTCGTACCGTCGATGGACATATCCCAGAAGTTCTCCCCAAAGTACTGGCTATAGATAGCTTCCGTCTCCGTCGCCTGCATCTTGGCATACACCCAGTACTCCTTGAAGCTTACCTTTTTTCCGTCATAAGTAAACAGGGTCTTATCACCGTTCTTGGTTTTGGTTCCGGTGCTTCCGCCACATCCTGCCATCAGACAGACTGTCAGCAGCATCATGGCTGCAGCGATACAATATCTCATCTTTTTACCATTCATTATCAAATCCTCCTATATATATAAATTATAATACAAATCCATACGGCTGTCAAAAATCCGGTTCCAGCAGCAGGCTGATCCGGTCTGTCAGGCCGGCTACTCCGGCGAGGAGGTCTGTACGCTCTTCCTTATCCGGTGTCCAGACAAAGGTGGGTTCCGCGGCGGTCAGGATCTTCATCCTTCCGGGGTACTCCTTTAAAAAACCGTCGATCTCCTCCACTTTCACCCGGGCTTTCGGATTCATGACAAAACGGATACTGTCCCCTTTCTGCTCGATCAGCATAATATAAGAGCTGTGAGCCCTTTCTTTCAGCAGGGCCACGTCCATCAGCCGGATTACAGGCTGGGGGACATCTCCATAGCGGTCCGTCAGCTCATCTATCATGTCATCATATTCCGTCTGATCTTTGATCGCTGCAATCCTTTTATACCAGAAAAGCTTCTCTGCTTCCATGGGAATATAATCCCGGGGAATATAAGCGTTGACCGGAAGATTCACCGAGCTCTCAAAGCTCTCCTTCTCTCCCTCTTCTCCTGTCAGCTCTCTGACCGCTTCCGAAAGCATCTTACAGTAAAGCTCATAGCCTACTGCCTCCATATGCCCGGACTGCTCGGCTCCGAGCAGGTTACCGGCCCCGCGGATCTCCAGGTCCCGCATGGCGATCTTAAAACCGCTTCCCAGGTCAGTGAATTCCCGAATCGCTTTGAGACGTTTTTCCGCCTGTTCTTTTAAGAGTTCATTTCTGCGGTACATTAAAAATGCGTAGGCATTTCTGGAGGATCTCCCCACCCGGCCTCTCAGCTGATAGAGCTGGGCCAGGCCATAACGATGGGCATCCTCAACAATAATGGTATTCACATTGGGGATATCCAGGCCGGTCTCGATGATAGTGGTAGAAACCAGCACATCAATCTCCCCTTCCACAAAACGGAACATGATATCCTCAAGCTCGCGTTCACCCATTCTGCCATGGGCGTATTCAACGACCGCATCAGGAACCAGTTTCTGCACCCGGTCACGAACTTCCGGGATGGTGCTGACCCGGTTATATACATAATATACCTGTCCGTTCCGGTGAAGTTCCCTGCTGATGGCCTCCCGGACCAGTTCCTCGTTGTATTCCATCACATAGGTCTGAATGGCTCTCCTGTCCACTGGAGGAATCTCCAGAACACTCATATCCCGGATTCCGGACATACTCATATGAAGAGTCCGGGGAATGGGCGTTGCCGACAGAGAAAGAACATCCACATCCTCTCTCAGCTGTTTGATCTTCTCCTTCTGGCGAACGCCAAACCGCTGCTCCTCATCAATGATCAGCAATCCAAGATCCCGGTACTGAATCTTTTTAGACAGCACTTTGTGGGTACCGATCACAATATCAATACTCCCGTTCTTCAGTCCTTTTTGAATCCTGGTAACTTCCCTGGCAGAACAGAAACGGGAGAGGACAGCAATCTCAATAGGATAATCCTCCATCCTTTCCACAAAGGAATGATAATGCTGCTGGGCCAGAATAGTGGTGGGCACAAGAAAAACGACCTGTTTGCTGTCCATCACGGCCTTGAAGGCTGCCCGGATAGCCACCTCGGTCTTTCCGTAACCCACATCTCCGCAGATCAGCCGGTCCATGATCTTGCCTTCTTCCATATCCCTTTTTACGTCAACAATGGCATGGAGCTGGTCTTCTGTCTCCTCATAGGGAAAACGTTCCTCAAACTCCTGCTGCCAGATAGTATCAGGACTGTAGGCATGACCTTTCCGGCCTTCCCTTCTGGCATACAGCGCCACCAGATCTCTGGCCGCAATCTGAATCTGTTTTCTGACCCTGTTTCTGGTCTTGATCCAGTCATTTCCTCCCATGCTGTTTAATTTGGGGGCTTTGCCGGATACACTGGCGTATTTCTGGACCACGTCAAGCTGGGATGCCAGAATATGAAGGACGCCGCCGTCAGCATATTCTATATTAATATAATCCCGGAGGACGCCATGCCTCTCGATCTGCTCCATTCCCTGATAGACTCCCAGTCCATATCGTTCATGGACCACATAGTCTCCCACGGCGATATCGTGAACCGAGCGGATAGCTTCCCCCTGATATTCCGTCTGCTTTCTTCTTTTCTTCTTCTTTTTTTCCTTAAAAATATCCTTCTCTGTAAGAACGACAAAGCGAAGAGAGGGGTATTCAAATCCTGATGACAGCCTCCCGGACATCACAACGACCTCCCCCTCCTCCACCAGGCGGGAAGGATCGTCCACATAGTAGGTAAAGAGGTCATAATCCCTGAGATTCTCTGCCAGCCTTCTTGCTCTGGTTCCGGAAGAGGACAGGAGAATAATCCGGTATCCCTTCTCCTTCCAGTCTTTCAGATCTTCTGCCAGCTGAGGCAGGCTTCCCTGATAGGACACGACAGATCGTCCCGGAATCTCAAAACTTTTCTGAGGCTTAAAATGTTCGGAATGCAGTGACAGAGTACTCATGAGAAGGAGCGAGCGTCTTTTTAACTTCTCCACAGTCTCCTCGTAGGAAAAGAGAATACCGGTCTGTCCCGGAAGAACGTATCCTCCTTCCAGTCTCTGGGTCATACTTGATATAAAATTCTCTTCATACCCTTTCCCTGCTTCATCAATTCTTACGGCCTCGTCAATAATAATCCTTGTATCTGACGGCAGATAATCCAGCAGAGACACTGTGTCCTTGTAAAAATACCCAATCAGGCCTTCCGTGTTGTCTGTCCGTCCTTTAGAGGTAATCTCATCGGTCAGCCGGTCTACCGTCTGTCTCAGCCGCCGCTTTTCCTCCCTTTTCTTCTCCTTTTGAAAGAAAAGCTCCTGATTGCGGTATTCCTCTCTGATCTTACGAACACCTTCTCCGATGCTCTCCTGGCTCAAAATCATTTCAGAGGCCGGATAAAGGATTACTTTATCCAGATTCCGGATGCTGCGCTGCGTCTCCGGATTGAAGGCCCGGATGGAGTCAATCTCCTCCCCCCACAGTTCAATGCGGACGGGATTCTCTTCTGTCAGCGGAAAAATGTCAATAATCCCGCCCCGGATACCAAATTCTCCCGGCCGTTCCACCAGGCCGGTATTTTCATAGCCAATCTCCGTCAATCTGGTACGAAAGGCCGGTATGTCGATGGTAGACTGATAATCGATCAGCAGAATCTGACTGCGAAATACTTCCGGCGGAATCATCTTTTCCAGGAGAACATCAATTCCGCAGAGGATGGTCAGAGGCTCTCCCGTCAGAAGCTGTTTCATGACCTCTATCCTGCGGCCTACGATGCTGCTTCCCCGGATATCCGCACTGTAGAAAAGAATATCTCTGGAAGGATAGACCACCGTATGATCATCAAAACAGCTCAAATCCTCATAGAGTTTCTTTGCCTTATCCTCATTGGCCGCGACAATCAGTCTGCAGTCACCAGGCAATCCTTCGGTCAGACAGGAGATCAGATGGGCCTCCTGGGCATCCGCACAGCCGGAAACCTCCAGAATATATTTATCTTTTTTCATTTCCCGGCGAAGTTCCTGAAAAACTTCACCGGCATAAAGTGGCGCTGAAAATGCTCTCACTCTGCCCCTCCCGGAGTATCTGACTTCTCAATATCTTTCGCTTTCGCCCGCTTTTTTTTGCCGGTGCTGTAGCGATTCATGGCCTCATCAAACTCGCCGGCGGAAAAAAGTTCTGCTGCACCGACTGCCTTGTCGAGAGCACTTTCAATCTCCTTCTTCTCGCCGGAATCAAAATGTCCCAGCACATAATCCGCCAAATCCTGGTCCGGATGTTTCTTGCCACCGATTCCTACGCGAATCCGTGGGAATTCCTGACTACCCAGATGAGAGATAATGCTCTTGATTCCGTTGTGTCCCCCGGCACTTCCCTTTCGGCGAAGGCGAAGCATGCCCGGGTCCAGACTGATGTCATCATAAATAATCAGAAGATCTTCCGGATCCGTCTTATAAAAATCCACTGCCTGGCGAATGCTCTCTCCACTTAAATTCATGTAGGTCAGAGGCTTCATTAAAAGGACTCTCTGTCCCCCGAGAAAACCGCTTCCGCACAGAGCCCTGAACTTATGCTGATTGACCCGGATTCCTGCCTCTTTTGCGATGGCATCAATGGCCATATACCCGATATTATGGCGGGTTCCCTTATATTTATCCGTGGGATTCCCCAGGCCTGCGATAATCTTCATGTTATATTTTACTCCATTCTGTTCGTAGTCCCTCTGGAGGATTTCCTCCACAGTCTTTTTCTCAAAACAAAGATCCGCCAGCCGCGATGCATTCTCTGCGTCAAAATACTGATTGTGCAGCAGGGCAAACTGCCGGACTTTGTTCAGGTCATAGGACTGATCCCGGATACATCCGATCAATTCTTCCATGCTTTCTATAATGGGGCCAGGAGCCGTCTTATTATAATCAAAATAGAAACCCCGGTCTTTCTTCAGATACCATTCCCGGTCAAAGGCATAGAGAATGATGGGCCGGTTCAGAAGAGAGAACTCCACTGCAATGGATGAATAATCCGCGATCAAAATATCCGTCATGCACAGAAGAAGCCGTACGTTGGGATAGTCTGTCAGATCAATCACATTATCCGGCACCTGGGATCCCCGGACCTGGGGATGCATTCTCACAGCAAGACAATACTCTTCTGACAGCTCCCGCCGGAATGCTTCAAAATCAAAATGATTGAGAAGTTCCCGGTCACGATCCGGATCATCACGGAAAGTAGGCGCATAGAGGACCAGTTTTTTCCCTTTAAGCTGGGGGAATGCCTTCTCCAGGCGCTTTCGGTGCCTCTTGATATCGTGATCTCTGAAATAATAATCCGTCTGCGGGCATCCGATACAGGCAACCTTCGAGGATGGAACCATAAAAGCTTCCATATAATTCTCCCGGATATTCTCAGATCCGGCAATAATATAATCGACCCTCTCATTGGCTGCCTTCAATTCCCTCAGAACCCGGGGATCCTTCTCGGAAGATCCGCCGAATTTCTTAAAAGACCCCAGAGCATGCCACACCTGCACCACCATAGTCTCCGGAGCAGGGTCCATGTAGGCCAGCGGCATGAAATTGTCATTCAGGAAAATATAGGACGATGTCGCCATTCGATAGGCCTTGACTGTAAACAGCCATAGAAGGCGGAAGAGATTGGAGGGGCGAACCTCATAATCCTTGTGAGTAATCACATTGTACTGGAAATTGTAGCCTCTCCGCTCACATTCCCCTTTCACCTCGTAGAGGCCGCCGGTGCCTCCGGTATTCAGTTTCTCAATCAAAGTGACTCTGTTCTCTCTCACCTTGTACCGACGGAAAAACCGGTAGAAGGCAGCGAACACTTTATTCGGACTCATGGATATCCTCCATAAACATTATTCTGATCTAAATTTCTGGTCACACCAAATACCCCTTTATCGATGATAAAGGGGTATTTGCTCGTTGAACACAAGTATATCATAAATATGTTTTATAAGGCAACTAATCTATTTCCCTACCTTCTTTTTCTTCAGGTATTTTTTGCGGTGTTTCGAGGTATTCGTATGCCATTTGAATTTGGATGGCGTTTTATTGCCTGTCAGCTTATTTCTGGCAGCTAAATATTCACTTTCAGAATAGGTGATGCCCTGATCCAGATCGTTGTCCGGATCTCCCATTTTACCGGATACCCATTGTCTCTGCACAAAATCGTATCCCTTGTACAGGCCGGTATTGCTCAGTGTCCCTCCGGATAACCGCATATACTCTGTAAAATGCCCGAATTCTCCGTCTCCGGCATCATCATAACTGATCAGGATGCCTTTCTTCTTATAATAGCGGATCTTGGATTCCACATGGAGATTGATTTCTCCGGCCCTCTTTACCTTCCCTCCTTTGTAGGTAAAGACCAGACCGTCTTCGATATAACCGCTGCCGCTGTTCTTCTTCACATTGTGAATCACCAGCTCCGGAACGGAATCCTTATCGATATACGCAGTAGCAAACTTCATGTATTTTTTCTTGATAGTTTCCGTCCCCCCGCCAAACTTCAGGCTATCCCTCTTAAGAACTCTGTTGTAGGCTTTCAGTGCTTTTGTGGCTTTTGAAGCCGCCCGGACATCTTGGGAAGGCAGTGCGGTTATTGCCAGGGTAAGGGTTAAAAAGGTCATAAGAACCATGATCCGTCTCTTTCTTGTTCCCATTATCATCCTCCTTCTGTGCTGGGGTTCCTGTTACGATACATTATTTAAGCTGATTATATCACATTATCTTTATTCTTTGTCAGCTTTAAAGGGCCTTTCTCTCCGAAACAATCTCCCCCATCCAATCCAGAATATTCTGTATTACCTGTTCCCGGTCGACCTCATTAAGGATCTCATGGCGGTCTCCTTTATATAATTTCATTCTTACATTTGTCATGCCCGCCTTTTTCAACATCTCACAGACCTTGCGAACCCCCAGTCCCAGGTCTCCTACCGGATCTTTCTCTCCGGACACCAGCAGGAGAGGAAGATTCTTTGGATATTCTTCCATGGTTTCCGGCAGACAGGCCGTACCCACAGCCTCAAATAATCCTCTGTGTCCGTTCAGGGTAAACAGAAAACCGCAAAGGGGATCATCTCTGTAGGAAGAAGCTATATCCCAGTCTTTCGTAAGCCAGTTCTTTTTCACCTTTGCTCCGGTGATATCATAGGACCGATAAGACCGGTTATAAGTCATTCCCTGAACCAGCAGGCTGCGATGGTGCCATCCTCTGAAAAACGCCATCCCTTTGGTAAGGGCAACTCCAAATCCTGCCATCTGCGGATGGACGTACCCGGTACCCATGATAACAGCCCCGGACAGGTCCCTGCCGAAGACAGACAGGTAAGCTCTCAACAGATAGGATCCCATGCTGTGCCCCAGCATAAAATAGGGCAGCTTCGGATAACGTCTCGCGAGATTCACCCGGAGCTGGTGCATATCCAGAAGGAGTGTTTCAAGAGGTTTGTCAGAAAAATATCCGTAATCACTCCAATCATTCACTGACCCCCCGTGGCCCAGATGATCATGGCCTGCGACAATATACCCTTCTTCCGCAAGCCGTGATGCAAAAGGCTCATAACGGAGAATATATTCCGCCATCCCGTGAGTAATCTGCAGGATTGCTTTAGGTTCTTTGTTTTCCGGCAGATATATTACTGTATGAATTTTTGTCTTTCGATTTTTCGAAAGAAATGTCAGGTTCTTTTTAATCATAGGAATCCTCCATGGGGCCACAATACTGTCCATTGATCTGTCGAGCCATTGTCATAAATAACACAGATTACTCATAAGTCCCTTTAAGCCTGGCATACTCAAAGAGTCCGATCACCAGCAATGTGCCCTTATCATCATAAATCTTTGTCTCACATACATTGATCCTTTTGCCCGCCTTCACCACTTCAGCAATACAGGTCAATTCCTTTGTGTCCATGGCAGGCCTCAGATATTCGATATTTCCGGAAAGGGTTGCCACTCGGAATCCGTGAACAGAGCAGGCAGCCGCTCCACCCATAGTATCAGCAAGAGTATAAAGGCAGCCGCCATGAACACTCCGGTTGATGTTCATACATATCTCCGTTACCGGCAGGACACCTCTGGCATAGCCCTCCCGGACTTCCTGGGTATCAACCCCCAGCATGTGGGAAAACTTATTATCCCGGTTTCTTATTTTTCTGATTTTCTCAAAATCCATTTCTTTCCCCTTTTTAGGATAGTTTCGCGAAGGCTCTCCGGCTTTATCGCACAAAAAGCAAAGCGACATCTGTTATCTTATGATAACAGATGCCGCTGAACCCTTCTACAGAATATAATAATATTGCTGACTAATCTATTTGATGGTCTTCATCCATGTCTTCAGATCGTATTCGTCCGCGCATTCTCCCATGGCTGCAAGCCTGGTGGGGCAAGTGTCATATTTGGGACACCCTTCACAGCTCTCTCTCTTTCCGCAGGGAGAATTCAATGCCGGACCAGCCGGTGCAGAGCAGGCCCCTTTTATATCATCAAACAGAGTATCTCCACTCTTATTTGCAAAAGCCGGAACCAGGTCAAATCTCATGACACCTACCGGTATATCGGGACCCACTGCGTCTTTGACATAGGCGACTCCCTTATGACCGAAAGCCGGGCAGAGCTCAATGGCAGAGCAGCCGGCAGCTACAAGCTTCTTTGACTCTTCACAGGCCACAGAATATGTGGGACAGCCAACAATATTAATCGTTATATTCTTCGATACAATCCGGGCACAATCCTTCGTCGGATCACAGCCCTCTGTTACAAATACAAAAGCTATTTCAAACATATTATAACCCTCCATGTGCCATTATCAAGACATTTCTCTGTCTATAATATAAGCCCTGCACAGGAGGGATACTTGTGAAATCAGTTTCTCTTTCTTATATTATTAGAATATCTGCCTTTGAGATATTTTCCTTACAACAGCACGGATCTCCGGAACCCGCTCTGCGAATCCCGGAGACCTGCATTCTCCTCTATTCTTCTTCATATGACTGAGGTTCCGGTGATGCCTTTTCATACTCAGAAAGAATACTTTCCTGTATAATTCGTCTTGTTTGTGCATTGATCGGATGGGCAATATCTCTATATTCCCCATCGGATGCCTTTCTGCTCGGCATAGCGATAAATAGTCCCTTCTCCCCGTCAATAATCTTAATGTCATGTACTACAAACGCCTCATCAAATGTCACAGAAACGACCGCTTTCATTTTTCCTTCTTTAGCGATCTGCCTAATTCGGATATCTGTAATCTGCAAACATTACCCCCTATGGTCCTATTACAGAATATACCTTATATTCTTCTCGATGACGATTCTAACCTCATCATCTTTTCCGATGTAATTGGTTCCCGGTCGAAGGGTGTCACGGCTCTCTACGATACAATTCTCTATATAGGAATCATCTCCGATATAGACATCGTTAAGAATAATGGAATTGCGAATCGTACAGTTATTGCCGATATACACATCCTTAAATATCACGGAGTTCTCAACCCGTCCATTAATAATACAACCGGACGAAACGATACTGTTACTGATCTCTGCACCCGGATTGTACTTGGCAGGAGGAAGATCATCAACCTTTGAATATATGTCCGGATGCTCCTTAAAGAAATAGTCGCGCACTTCCTTCTTGAGGAAATCCATATTGGTCCTGTAGTAGGACTCCACTGTGGCAACATTTCTCCAGTAGCTCTCCAGCTTATATCCAAAGATCTTCCGCACACCGACATACCGGACGAGTACATCCTTAACAAAATCATGCCGGTCTTCCCTTGCGCATCGCTCGAGAATCTCAATAAGGTGTCTTCTTCTGATGATGTAAACACCGATGGAAATATTGTTTGAGGAAGCAACCAGCGGTTTCTCTTCGAATTCCGTGATTCGCTCATCCTCATCCAGCTTCAGTAATCCAAAGCGGGTAAGATCCTCTTCGGTGTCTTCCATGGATGTATAAACTACAGTGATGTCCGCATTTTTTGCAATGTGGGCATCGAGGGCTTTACCATAATCCATTTTGTAAACACAGTCACCGGCAGCTATGATCACGTATGGTTCATGGCTCTTTTTTAAGAAATCAATATTCTGATACAAAGCATCCGCTGTGCCCTGATACCAGAAATTGTTATCTTTGGTTACAGTAGGGGTGAAAACATAAAGCCCACCCTGTTTTCTTCCAAAATCCCACCACTTGCTGGAACTCAGATGCTCATTCAGAGAGCGGGCGTTAAACTGCGGAAATACCGCCACCCGGGAGATCTTGGAATTGGACATGTTACTCAGTGCAAAATCGATCGCACGATAGCTGCCCGCGATCGGAAGCGCAGAAATCGCCCGCTTGTCGGATAATCGACCGATTCGCTTATTATTACCACCTGCCAGAATGATTCCGATTGCTTTCATATGATGTCACCTGCCTTCTACGCTTTGATAATCGATTCACCACTTGCAAGAATACCCTCCGGATAATCCTCCGGGACGGTCTCTCCGATAATAGCGACATTCTTTCCAATGTTTACGCCATCCGGAACGACAGAATATTCTCCTATGGTAACAAGACCACCGTTATAGACTTTGGAATTGTATTTGTTCTCGGCTTCCGGAAAAACACCGACCCGGGTATTCTCCCCGATCACGGTGCCATCGGCGATGATTGCCTTCTCCACATAGGCACCTTTCTTGATGGTGACATTGTTCATCAGGATAGAATCCACCACTTTGGCTCCTTCCCCGACGAAAACGCCGGAGCCGATCACCGAATTCTTTATCTCTCCGTAGATTTCTGTGGCATCTCCGAGAATACAGCCGCTGACCTTTGAGCCTTCCCCGAAATACTGGGGCGGAATGGCATCATTCCTGGTGTAGATCCTCCAGAACTCCTCATAGAGATTGAATTCCGGGATGATATCAATCAACTCCATATTGGCTTCCCAGTAGGCACTTAAAGTACCTACATCCTTCCAGTATCCCTGGTAAGTATAGGACATGATCTTATCTCCCCTCTGGTGACAGTAGGGAATCACATGCATACCAAAATCGCAGCCGGACTGATCTTTCAATTGCTCCAGAGAATCCTTCAACACATCCCAGTCAAAGATATAGATTCCCATGGATGCTTTATTGCTGCTGGGCTTAGCAGGTTTCTCTTCAAACTCGATTACCTGATTGTTCTCATCTGTGACGACCAGTCCGAACCGGCTGGCATCCTCCCAGGGAACCTCGTAGGTTGCTATGGTAATCTTAGCCTCATTCTTCTTGTGGTAAGCAAGCATCTGCTCATAATCCATCTTATAAATATGGTCGCCGCCCAGGATCGCAACATATTCCGGATTATAATACTCCATAAACTCCATATTCTGGTAAATGGCATTAGCCGTACCGGTGTACCATTCGGTATTCTCCGACTTCTCATAAGGCGGAAGCACGGAAACTCCACCGATATTGCGGTCCAGATCCCAGGGAATTCCTATGCCGATATGCTGATTCAACCGGAGCGGCTGGTACTGAGTCAGCACACCAACAGTATCAATCCCTGAATTAATACAGTTGCTTAACGGGAAATCAATAATCTTATACTTGCCGCCAAAAGCTACCGCCGGCTTCGCAAGTTTTGATGTAAGCACGCCAAGGCGGCTTCCCTGCCCTCCTGCCAGCAACATAGCTATCATTTCTTTTCTGATCATAAAGAATCCCCCCCTTGTTGCACCATTGCTGAGATAAATGGATTGATTCTGACATTTCACATTCATACTTATGCATACATGTTATGTTTACATTATATGAAATGTGACCCTGCGATCCTGTTACCATATTATATCACCCGACAGTGCAAATGGAAAGCATTTTGCAAAAATATTGCTCATATTTTTTAGGATTCTTGTAGCAAATTAACCTTATATTTATGCGGATGCCCGGCCCTTTGCAATCTTTGGAAAAATGGGAGCAGTCACCCTTGCAAAAACAAAATCATTCGCTTATACTGTAAGCGGCGCTTTCAAATATCAGACAGATGCCAAAAAGCAAAACACCTGGCATATCTTATCATTTGAATGTGTAACCAATAAGGAATTTCTTCAAAAATTTAAAATAATTATAGAGGTATTATTATGTACAAAGTAGATTATAATCATCCGATCCATATTCACTTCATAGGAATCGGCGGAATCAGCATGAGTGGTCTGGCCGAGATTCTTCTTGACCGGCATTTTACGGTTTCGGGATCCGATATGAAGGAGTCCGAGCTGACAGAACATCTCAGGAATCTGGGTGCGGAGATCTTTATCGGACAGAAGGCCGATAATATTCGTCCGGGCATCGATCTGGTAGTCTACACAGCAGCCATTTCAGAATCCAACGAGGAATATGCAGCCGCTGTCGATGCCGGTATCCCCATGATGAAGCGGGCAGATCTGCTGGGACAGATTATGGCCAACTATTTGAATTCCATCGCTGTGGCGGGAACACATGGCAAGACTACCACAACCTCCATGCTGACCCACATCCTTCTACAGGCCAGCCAGGATCCCACAGTCAGTGTAGGCGGCATGCTGGATCGGATCGGCGGAAATGTCCGGATTGGAGCATCGGATGTCTTTCTGACGGAAGCCGGTGAATATACGAACAGCTTCCTCTCTTTCTATCCTCTGTATTCCATTATTTTGAATGTGGAGGAAGATCATATGGACTTCTTTAAGGATATTGATGATATCATCGATTCTTTCCACACCTTTGCTTCCCAGACAGCCGAGGACGGAACCATAATAATCAATGGAGATATGGAATACGGGGACAGGGTTACCGCCGGTCTGAACAGAAAGATCATCCGTTTCGGACTGGATCCCTCCAATGATTACAGTGCCCGGGATATTTGCTATGATGAAGAGGGAAACGCTTCTTACACACTGATGATCAACCGGATAGAGAGCGAACGTATTTCACTGTCGGTAAAAGGAATCCACAATGTCCTGAATTCCCTGGCTGCCATTGCCTGCACAATGTCCATGGGACTTCCACTAAGCTCAATCCGGGAAGGACTCCTGTCCTTTGGGGGAACCCATCGCCGTTTTGAGTATAAGGGAAAGCTGGGCGATGTCACCCTGATCGATGACTATGCTCACCATCCCACGGAGATTCGGGCAACGCTTACTGCTGCCAGAGAATATCCCCACGATGAACTGTGGGTTGTCTTCCAGCCCCACACCTACACCAGGACCCTGGCTTTTCTCGACGAATTTGCCCAGGTGCTGACCATGGCAGACCATGTGATCCTTGCTGATATTTATGCAGCCAGAGAGCCGGACACCGGAAAGGTCTCCTCCCGGGATATCGTCAAACTGCTAGAGGAAGCCGGCACGGATGTGTACTACTTCCCTTCTTTTGAAGAAATCGAGGATTTTATTGCATCCAGAGTAAAGGGACATGATCTGTTGATCACTATGGGAGCCGGAAATGTAGTAGAAATCGGAGAGGCGCTTCTGGAGAGGAAATAAAAAGCATTCTCAGTTATCATGGCAATAGCGACTAAAAAAGTTCAGCCCCTGCATTCCTGATCAGGAATGCAGGGGCTTTCTGACTGGTGTCAGTCTTCTTTAATCGTGTGATAAACGGTATATTCTGCCAGCCTGGTCTTGATGCGGTCGTGGGGATCAAGAATCGGACTGATCGAGGCATTATGGTTGAGAGAATCGATCAGAAGGGCGATATATTTGGACACATCACAGCTGACATACCACTCCCGATTAAATAATTCAGGATTCTGGTAAGTACAGTTAGTGGTCAGAACTCTGTAGATCGTTCCCTCCTCGTAAGCCTTATCAAAAATCTCCAGTCCGTTGGTAAACATACCGAAGGTAGAGATACAGAATACTCTCCGTGCCTTTCTTCTCTTCAGCTCTCTGCCCACATCAAGCATACTCTCGCCGGAAGATATCATATCATCAATAATGAGAACATCCTTCCCCTCCACAGAAGCACCAAGGAACTCGTGAGCAACAATGGGGTTCCGTCCGTCAACAACAATAGAGTAATCCCTTCTTTTGTAGAACATTCCGATATCGACTTCAAGAACGTTGGCAAAGTAGATTGCTCTCTGCATAGCGCCCTCATCCGGGCTGATCACCATAAGATGATCACTGTCAATATGCAGATCCGATGTAGATTTCAACAATCCTTTAACGAACTGATAGGTAGGCATGACATTGTCAAATCCCTTCAGCGGAATCGCATTCTGTACACGGGGATCATGGGCATCGAAAGTGAGGACATTGTCCACGCCCATATTCATCAGCTCCTGCAGCGCAAAAGCGCAGTCTAAAGATTCCCGGGAACTTCTTCTGTGCTGCCTGCTCTCATAGAGGAAAGGCATGATCACGGTAATGCTCTTCGGCTTGCCGGAAGCAGCACCGATCAGCCTCTTGATATCAGAAAAGATATCATCGGGAGACATATGATTCTTATGACCGCACACAGTATACTCAAGACTGTAGTTAAGAACATCCGCAATAATATAAAGATCCACTCCCCGGACAGATTCTTTGATCAAAGCCTTAGCTTCACCGGTTCCGAAACGCGGGCAGTTAGCCTGTATCAGATAACTGTCTTTGGTATATTCTTCAAATACAGACTCATTAGCATGTTTATTAATGAACTTGTTTCGCCATCTGACGATATGGGAGTTAATCTTGTCTCCTAATTCCTTACAGCTGGGATGAACTAAAATACCAAGCTTTCCGACCGGAGCCGCTGAATATCTGCTTTCCATAGGCTTCATGATGTAGAACTCCTTCCTCCCTGTCCATGGGATTATCAATCTAATAATCGGATTGTACACTATATAAAACTTATACCATCTTCTTCAGAGATTCGTCAATAGAAGCTATTCCTATGATATAGAATCCGTCACAGTTTTCCTGATACGGATATCCTCTCCGAAAATGTGGATTGGTGTATAGGATTCAATAATTCTGGAAAAAACTCTCTCGGAATAGATCTTATTAATCTGTTCCAGGGAAAGGTTGGTATTGATAATCGTCCCTCTTCCCGCCAGTAAGCGTTCATTGATACAAACGAAGAGGCTGGAATTCACAAAGGCGTTATTCATCTCTGTCCCCAGGTCATCGATAATGAGCAGATCACATGAGAGGACAAAGTCTTTCATATGATGATCTGCCTTCTCCCTCCGGAAAGTATGATCCGCAAGCTGTTCAAAAAACTGATGGGAGGTCATATAGAGGACACTGTGCCCCTTTCGAAGCAGAGAGTCCGCAATGCAGTGGGATAAAAAAGTCTTGCCCACACCGGCCCGCCCGTAAATCAGCAGATTCCGGTTCCCGGATGAACCCTGCTCTCCCTGAGGAAAGCGGCGAATATAATCCTGTACCACATCCAGTACCTTGCGGATATTCTCCCGTGGAGACAGAGATTCTCCCCTGGGAATACGGTCCGAATAGTATCGGAGATCAAAATGCTCAAAATTCTCTTCCTTTAAAATATTCCGCAGATTAGACTGGTCGTAGAGAAGAGCAAGAATCCTCTGCTGAAAACAATGACATTTGCTGCTGCCGATATAACCGGTATCCCTGCAGTCCGGACATACATAGACCGGATCGAGGTAATCCGGCGGATACCCTGCTTTCACCAGCAATGCCGTCTTCCTGGCAGAGAGGGATTCAAACTCTCCGGAACCCTTTTCCTGCTGTGAATCGGCGGACCCGAAAAGACGACGTCTGATATCAGACACAGCCATCGCTGCCATCTGGTCGTCAATCGCTCTGATCTCCGGTATCTTGCTGCGGATCTCCTCTTTTCTGGCGTCCCGGATCTCCTGACAGTCCCTTCGAATCTGGTCATATTCCTTCATGATCTCCTGGTATTGCTGATTGGAGAGCATCATCCTCTAACCCTCTTTTCTGTGGAGCAGCCGGGTCTCCAGTTCCTGATAATCATAGGTCCGCTGTTCAAAATTATGGAAAGAATTCCCCTTTAAAGCAAAACGCTTCGAAGAAGCAGGCTCCCTCTTCTTCTGCTGAAATTCCTGGTCCTGCCGGTCTATATCCTGCCTGGTGAGAATCCCCTTTTTGTACCATTCGCTGATGATTCTGTCAGCATAGGGAAAACTTGCCTGATGAGTGGCAAGAATCGTTCGATTGCATGCTTCCACGATAATATCCGTAGGCAGCCCCCAGGATGTCCATCGATTAATATATTCCAGTTCAGAGGCCGCCGGCAGTCTTCCGCTGATTCCGAACGCCTTCAGAACCGGAAAAACATTACGGGAGTAAAGAGAACTCTCCTCTTTGGCCTGGGCCACTGTCCTGATATCCTTCCGGTACCATTCGATAGCCACCTGCTCGATATAGCGGATGCTCTTCTTATCCCTGCTGACACAGTATTCAATCAGATATTCCAACAGCTCCGGAGAAAACTCCAGCTGGTCACGGATATAGCAAAGCGTATTAAGCTCTGTATGGGAAAAAGGCCTTCCCAGATAAGTCTCTGCCATAAACACTGTGCGGGAGAAATCCTCACAGTCCTTGCTGGCACTGATCTGAGTCGGCGTCAGCGCCTGCTTCCTGGGTATCTTTCTCTCACCCGTATCCGGGGAGACATCCTGACTCCTGTCCTGCGGAATCAGAGGCTGCAGCAGCCCCGCCTTCTCCCAGTAGGAAATGGCACGCAGCACATCCTTCTGAGTCAGGTTCAGCCGGTCGGCAATCACATCCGGCGTAACCTCCATACCACTGTTGGAAAGACGAAGAATCATCAGATAAATCTTTACGTATTCCCCGTCGGCCTGACACATATATCGATCGATAAAATCATTCGATAGCAGGGTGATATTCTCCTGTCGATTATGAGATAATTGAATGGGTATATCTGTCATCGTACATCACGCTCTCTTTAGTAAAAATCAGCTCTCTCAGCTGTTATGATACCATAACACTTCAAAAAAATACAGCTTGAATCCGGGAGGGAAATGTGGACAAGTCTGTGGATAATCCGGGGGGAAATCATGTGAACGATCCCGGATATCCAGATGTGGATAATGTGGATAACTATGTGGACAAAGAAGCAGAAAGTGGACATCTTGGGGCAGAATGCCGGATGAAAAAGGGGATACACCTATATATAGGTTCAAAAATGTCTGGTGGATTGTGGATAAAATGTATATATCTTGTGTACAGCAGCGGAAACAGGGGATAAGGGGGACGAAAAAAAGTGGATGATGTGGATAAATACTGATTGCAGGGTTGAACTGCGTCGTCAATAGCCCCAATCAACGGACATCCGGTTCCGTCGCAGAGGCGTTGCCCACTCCCGGTAAGCTATCTGCCTGTTCCGACTGGGGCGGCTGAGGCATTCACGAAGAATTTG
>CACXGS010000446.1 GCA_902767195.1 uncultured Lachnospiraceae bacterium
AATTTAGGGGATGTATAATAATAATGCAGCCCACTGATTTTGTCCCGGTATGATGTTTCTCTTGTCCCAGAACATGAGTTCTGTTATAGTTGATTCAGAAGAGAGTACTCATTGAGAAGCAGGGGAGGGCTATACCAGAGATGAAGCCAGATGTTCTGACAACAGGTACCCTTTTAGCTTGTACATCCAATAATGAAATTTGGGAGTGGAGTCAAAGATATGATCCCCAGACATGTTATGTACCTGATAAGGAGTTCTTTTGTCATAGGCATTTGCTTTGCCTTGGTTCTGTCTTTAGCTGGATGTACCGGTGATAATAACTCAGGGAAAACCGAAACCTCAGGCTCTGAACACGAATTCAAGGAGGAGTCCGCCTATACGTCGCTTGAACACTTTACTTATACGTTTCATCCGCACGTCATTTCAAAAGAATACTCTGTGATTTACGGAGAAGGAATCAATAAGGAGTTCTTCTCTTTTTGCGATACGATCCTGGCCGGACAGAATACCTTCCCATGCAGCACCGACGAGAGGTTTCATCAGCTTCTAAGTATTGCAAGGACCTGTTTTCCCCTTGCAGAGGCAGTGATCGATAAAGACAATACGTATGTAAAAAACGGGCTTTGCTGTTTAACGTACCGGTCAGAAGGTGCTGAACTGGCAGAGACCATAGCGTTGTTCCAATCAAAGGTGGCGGATGTGATCACGGAAGCGATCCCCTTTGACGAACCGGACTGCATTAAAGCCATGGAACTATATACGGCAGTGGCCAGGAAGGATACTTATGATGCCAGTACCACATTGAATGATTTTCTGAGCATAAAGCCGTATCGCGCGATCATGGAGAACACCGGAATCTGCCAGGAAATAGCAGGGGAGTACATCTATTATCTCTTGCAGGTCGGAATCAATGCCATACCGTGCTCGTCCCTGAACCGTGACCGGAGTGAGGCTCACGAATGGGCCCTTGTCGAGCTGGATGGGAGTTGGTATCATGTTGACCCGACCTATGCGGCACAGTATCCGGACAGTCTCTTTTTCTTTGGAATGGATGATAGGCAGAGGGAATACTACGGTGATCTGCCTCCTGAATGGTTTACCTATGCAGAATCCGACCGACTGGATAGGAGTCAGTATAACGCATATGACAGGCGCTTCGTAGATTTTTGGACAGCTGAGACGTATCAGCTCGATCATACAAGCAAAACGATCCATGTTAAGGAAATCAACACAGGGGAAGAGCATGATTATCCGTACCCATTCCCCTAAGTGCAGACTCACCATAAGGCAAGAAGGAGAAACACACTATGCAGCACGAATGCAGAATTACAGTCCTGGAAACGAAATGCTTTCGAGACCTTCAGGAAACCTATCTCGCAGCCCCTAAATCAGGTCCGTGTCCTTTCTTTCAGGCAGGGGACACGTTTCTGCTCAAGCGGACGCCTCAGCAGGATGATTTCTATCATCTCATGAACGGAAAGTTCTGCGGGGAAGCCTGGGACGCCATCAGCCGTTATGTGTATACGGCGCTCCAGGGCGGTTCCATCATGAAAGGCTGGACCAATGACGACCGTATGATGATTGCCTGCTGCAACGACGGAACGAGGCCGGTGATTTTCAAGATCGAGCGAATCGACATCCCGGAGAATGACGCGGAGCGGGAGTGGCTTGCCGGGCAGGACTTTCAGAACTCTCCAGAGGATGCCTATACCGGCTGAGAGTGAAGGCACTGCGTATGATCAACGAGGAACGGTTAACAGAAATTACAGATGGCAGCATTGCCGCTGCGGCTACGATTCAGGTCGATTCCGGGAGGTATCATGGACGAATACGAAAGAGAACTTGAAGAGATCGGGAAGCTGGGTCTGAGAGACAATCCCTTACGGCTGGCGTATGAGAAAGAGGTCCATGCCCTGGGAAGGATACCTAGGATACTCGAATCAAAGGGATACTCTGAAGAACAAATTGCGCAGATCATGCACGAAAAACGAAGGGAACTCGGCCGGCAGTATAAGGACGCAGCGCCTCCGCTGTTTCGGGAGTATATTTTTGCTGCAACTGCGGCAAAATACGGGGATCCCCTTGGCCCAACCTATGAAATGCTGCGTGAAAAGAAAACCTGTCTGGAAATCATAGAGTCCGCTTCCAGGCCGATCGAAAATCTGGATGACCGTCTGACATTGGATGGATTTCAAAGATGGTTCAGCGCATTAAGCATGAAACATCGATGAAGCAAAGGAGACGAGAGAATCATGCTGAACCTTGATTACAAAGGGAAAGTCGCTGTTGTGACAGGCGGCGCCAACGGGATAGGAAAATGTATCGCTGAGGAATTTCGCAGGAACGGAGCCCTTGTTTCTGTCATCGACAAGGTTCCGGGAGATCATTTTGTCGGAGATATCTCTGACAAATCGGTTTTGGAGACATTTTCGAAAGCGGTGATCGACCGATACGGCAAAGTCGACTATCTGATCAACAATGCGCTCCCTCTCATGAAAGGCATCAGCGACTGCACCTATGAGGAGTTTGCGTATGCTATGGCAGTAGGCGTCACAGCGCCGTTTTATCTCGCAAAGCTCTTCATGCCGTATTTCAGCGAAGGTGCAGCCATCATCAACATCTCATCCTCCCGGGATCGGATGAGTCAGTCTCAGACGGAAAGCTATACTGCCGCGAAAGGCGGTATTGCAGCCTTGACCCATGCCCTAGCTGTCAGCTTTGCTGGAAAAGTAAGGGTCAACTCTATCTCTCCGGGCTGGATCGACACTTCTTTTCAGGAGTATACCGGCCCTGATGCGGATCAGCAGCCGGCGGGCAGAGTCGGGAATCCTATGGATATTGCGAACGCCGTGCTGTTTCTCTGCTCCGACAACGCTGGCTTTATCACTGGGGAAAACCTCTGTATTGACGGTGGGATGACGAAGCTGATGATCTATCACGGAGATAATGGCTGGACATTGAAAGGCAGGAACAAGACTTAAAATAGACGCGCCAATATGAAGAAAACGATGTCCGGCTGATAGAATGGGGCGAATCCAATATGAGACATTTTCTCAGGGGAATATGTCCCGAGCGAAAGTTATGCTGATAGTAGCAAACGCCAAAGAATTGAGATGATTTGAAGGAGTGAACGGATCCCTCCCTAACTAGAAAACCACCGCACAGCCAAAGTTTGCGCGGTGGTTTTCTTTTTTGAATTTCATCCAACAAGTTCCTTGTATATTCAGACCAGTGTATTTCAGATTCTTTCAGCAAGCGCCGCAGCTTGTGCGCAGCCGTCTGTCTTCTCAATCGCGCCTTCCTCCAACACGCCGGGAACAAGAACCTCTCCCACCATAGTCCATTTAAGCAGCGCTGCGGTGCGCTCCATCGGGATGCGAACGCCATCCATGACGCTCATATCATCTTCCTCGCAGCAGGTGATGATCGCACATTCTTTGCCAGCGTAGTCCTGTTCTCCCACGACGAGGGAGAACAGCCTGTCGATCACGCCTTTGATCTGGGCGGGGATGGAATACCAGTAAACAGGCATAGAGAACACGATTACGTCAGCATCCAGAATAGCAGGGGCAATGATATTAAAATCATCATCGAAGGAACATGCCCTGCCCTTTTTATAACAGGTCTCACAAGCGTGGCAAAAACCGATTTTCATAAAAGACGTGTCAAATCTGGTCACTGCGTGTCCCTTCGCCTCCGCTGCTTTGACAAATGCTTCCGTCATGGCAAAGCTGTTGCCTGCTTTGCGCGGGCTGCCTGTGATGACGACAATCTTTTTGCTCACAGTGCGATTCTCCTTCCTTTTTAACGGTGTTCGCTTTCAGATGGAACTCAGGGCCTGGTCGATGGGGACGTCTCCGCCCCGCA
>CACXGS010000447.1 GCA_902767195.1 uncultured Lachnospiraceae bacterium
AAGTACGATCCTCACGAAAATATTCTGGTGGGAAATGTTGCTCTCTACGGGGCAACTTCCGGCAAGGCTTTTATCGCCGGTATGGCCGGAGAACGATTCTGTATTCGTAATTCCGGAGTCACTGCCCTTGTGGAGGGTGTCGGACAACACGTATGCGAATATATGACCGGCGGAGTTGTTGTGATCCTCGGGGAGACCGGAAAAAACTTTGCAGCCGGCATGAGCGGAGGAATCGCTTATGTGCTGGATGAAAATAATAAACTGTATAAAAACCTGAATAAGCAGATGGTCAGTATGGAGCCGGTGGAACACAAAAACGATCTGCGGGAGCTTAAGGCTATTATTGAGGAACATGTGAAATACACCGGATCTGCCAAAGGCAGAGATGTCCTTGAACATTTTAATACATATGCTTCCATGTTCAAGAAGATCATCCCTTCAGATTATAAGAAGATATTGAAAGGAATCGCCGGATTCCGGGAGCAGGGTGCGGATCAGGATACAGCAGAAGCTCTTGCATTCCGGGCTTTTGTAGAAGGGAGTGAGGACTGATGGGAAAAACAACAGGATTTCTGGAATATGAAAGAATGGAAGGAAGAGTCAGGCCGGAAGCAGCCCGAATCAGGGATTTTGACGAATTCCATGAAAGTCTCTCTGATGATGAGCAAAAAAAGCAGGCGGCCCGATGCATGGACTGCGGGATTCCTTTCTGTCAGGCCGGAGTCATGATATCGGGGATGGCATCAGGTTGCCCGCTCCATAATCTGGTACCCGAAATGAATGACCTGGTATATCGGGGACGAATGGATGCAGCCTATCGTAGGCTTGCCAAAACGCACAGTTTTCCGGAATTCACCAGTCGTGTATGCCCGGCCCTGTGCGAAGCAGCCTGTACCTGTGGATTTGGCGATGAGCCTGTGACTACAAAAGAGAATGAAAAAGCGGTGATTGAATATGCATTTGCCCACGGGCTTGTGGAAGAGGAGGTTCCACTTGTCAGAACCGGAAAGAAAGTGGCAGTGGTCGGAAGCGGTCCGGCGGGTCTTGCCGCAGCCCAGCTTTTGAATCGAAGAGGTCATCTGGTTACTGTTTATGAGAGAAATGACCGGATCGGAGGATTACTTCGTTATGGGATTCCCAATATGAAGTTGGATAAAAACCTGATAGACAGAAGAACAGGTCTGATGGAAAAAGCCGGCGTTCGGTTTGTTTTAAATACCGATGTGGGGAAGGATCTGTCGGCTGACCAGCTGCTGAGAGAGTATGACAGTGTCATTTTGGCCTGTGGTGCTTCCAATCCCAGGGATATCAGGGCTCCGGGAAGAGATGCGAAAGGCATTCGTTTTGCCGTGGATTTTCTGTCTGAGGTAACAAAAACCCTGCTCGACAGTGAGTTCAAGACAGTACCCACTAATCTGGCAAAAGATAAGGATGTGGTAATCATCGGCGGCGGAGATACCGGAAATGACTGTGTGGCTACCTGTATACGACTGGGGGCCAAAAGTGTGACCCAGCTTGAAATGATGCCAAAAGCTCCCCTGGAAAGGCTGCCTTCAAACCCCTGGCCGGAATGGCCTAAAGTGCTGAAGACAGATTACGGACAGGAGGAGGCCATCTCTGTATTCGGGGAGGATCCCAGAATCTATCAGACAACCGTTAAGGAATTCAGAAAAGACAAGAAGGGCTTTCTTAAAGAGCTTGTGCTGGTTTCTCTGGAGGCTCATCCCGATGAAAAGACGGGAAGAATGCAGATGATTCCGGTGGAAGGTTCGGAACGAACGATACCCGCCCAGCTTGTTCTGATTGCGGCAGGCTTCCTGGGCTCTGAGAAATATGTGACAGATGCCTTTGAAGTGGAAACAGATGCACGGTCTAATGTAAAAACCGGTGACAAAGCCTATGCGGCGTCAAAAGAGAAAATCTATGTTGCGGGCGATATGCACAGAGGACAGTCCCTCGTGGTCTGGGCGATTGCGGAAGGCCGGGAGGCAGCAAAAGCCGTGGACCAGGACTTAATGGGCTATACCAATCTCTGAGAAGCGCGTGATATTGCATGAAAGCCGCCGGCGATGGCGGAATGGGAAACAGGGAGGAAAGACAATGGCAAAAATTAATAAGAACTACTTGAAATTACCGGGTAATTATCTCTTTTCGACCATAGGAAAAAAAGTCAGAGAATATGGGGAAGCTCACCCGGAGAAAGAAATCATACGGCTGGGGATCGGGGATGTTACCAGACCCATTGCTCCGAAAATCATTGAGACTTTGCATCATGCTGTGGATGAGATGGGCCGTGAAGAGACATTTCGTGGTTATGCGCCGGATCTGGGCTATGATTTTCTGAGGGAAGTGATTGCGAAAAAGGATTACCGGGCAAGAGGCTGCCGGATTTCTCCGGACGAGATCTTTATCTCTGACGGGGCCAAATGTGACTGCGGAAACATCCAGGAAATCTTCGGAAAGGATAACAGGATTGCAGTTTGTGATCCGGTTTATCCCGTTTATGTGGATTCCAATGTGATGGCCGGCAGAACCGGGGCTTATGATCCGGTAACAGAGAGCTTTGAGAATGTAATCTATATGCCCTGTACTGAGGAGAATGGTTTTATGCCGGAGCTTCCGGAACAGGTGCCGGACCTTATCTATCTTTGTTTTCCCAATAACCCTACCGGAGCCGTGATGACAAAAGATGCGCTGCAGG
>CACXGS010000448.1 GCA_902767195.1 uncultured Lachnospiraceae bacterium
CAGGCAGCTCTGTTCGGCCAGACATGCTACACAGCAGGTGAGGCTAAGAACACATATGGTACCGGTACATTCATGCTTATGAACATTGGTAAAGAGAAGAAATTATCCGAGAACGGTCTTGTAACAACAATCGCATGGGGACTTGACGGAGATGTTGAGTACGCATTCGAAGGTTCCGTATTCGTAGCTGGTGCTGCTATCCAGTGGCTCCGTGACGAGGTTAAGATTGTTGACGCTGCTCCGGATTCCGAGTTCTTCTGCAACAAGGTTCCGGATACAAACGGCTGCTATGTAGTTCCTGCTTTCACAGGACTTGGAGCTCCTCACTGGGATCAGTATGCTCGTGGCGCTATCGTAGGCCTGACACGTGGATGTAACAAGGCTCACATCATTCGTGCTACAGTTGAGTCCCTGGCATATCAGACATTTGATATTCTTGAGGCTATGCAGGCAGATGCAGGCGTTAAGCTGGCAGCTCTTAAAGTTGACGGCGGCGCTTGTAAGAACGACTTCTTGATGCAGTTCCAGGCTGACATCATCGATGCTCCGGTTCTTCGTCCGCAGTGCGTAGAGACAACCGCTATGGGTGCTGCATATCTTGCAGGTCTTGCAGTTGGATACTGGAACAGCAAAGATGACGTTATTGCTAACTGGGCTATCGACAAGAAGTTTGAGCCGTCCATGGATGAAGCAACACGTGCTAAGCTGATCAAGGGTTGGAAGAAAGCTGTTAAATGTTCTTACGGCTGGGCTAAAGAAGACTAATTGGGCCTTCAGAACTGCTTGGTAATTGTACATTAATTGCGAAGAAAGGCCGCACGTCTCCGATGAGGAGGCGTGCGGTTTTTTGTCAGGCGGAAAAATAATTTCGCCGGGATCTGATAACCCCCATGACAGGGAGAAGCAAGATGAAAAAAGGAAAAATATCGGTAACTTATATTTTGCACAGCGGATTTCTGGTAGAGACCGATCAAAGTTATCTGCTCTTTGATTATTGGAAGGGGACACTCCCTCCTCTGGATGCGGCAAAGAAATTATATGTTTTCTCGTCCCACAATCACCATGATCATTATACAAAGGAGATTTTTCGACTGGAACATCGCTGCCGGGAAACTTACTACATTCTTTCAAAGGATATCAAAAGGAGCAGCAGCTTCTGGCGGATTGCAGACACGGTTTGCTTTTTGAACCCGGGAGAATGCGCGGATGTCAGCGGCTGCCATGTGGAAGCCTATTATTCCACGGATGAAGGGGTAGCTTTCCTGGTAGATATTGACGGATATACATTGTTCCATGCCGGCGACCTTCACTGGTGGGACTGGCCGGGTGAACCTGAAGAAGAAAATGAACAGATGAGGATTGATTACTGTGCTCAGATTGACCTCCTGAAAGACCGGCACATTGATGTTGCCTTTGTCGTTGTAGATCCGAGACAGGAGGGCTCCGGTGGCTGGGGACTGGAATACTTTGCAGACCATGTAGATGCAGACCTTGTATTTCCCATGCATTTCTGGGAAGACTATGCTTATGTTCACCGCACTTATGAGGGTCTGAAAGACCATTTCAAAGAAGGTCAGTTCCGGGAGATCAGCAGCCGCGGACAATGCTTTGTCCTCGGCTAATCATTCTTTTCCCCAGGCTGACACAAGAGGCCGGGATTGCCATAAATTATTGCAAGTCTTTATAGATTATGATATCATGATAGCAGGGCAAGAATGTCACAATTCATGATTTCATCGTTTCTATAAGAAAGGAGTTTTTAGCGGATGGTACGCGCGGAGATAACGATCGCTAATGAGGAAGGGATCCATCTGGGACCTGCAAACAAGATTGTGAATGTAGCAGATCGTTTTCGTTCCCAGATACATTTCAAGACGGAATACATGGATGTTAATGCAAAAAGTATCATTAATCTGGTCAGCGGTACCTTTCGTTACGGGGATACCGTTCTATGTGTATGCGACGGGCCGGATGAGAAAGAGGCGCTGGCGGCTATGAAGGAGCTCCTGTCCAGCAATCTGGAAGACTGATACAGATGATGTGATTGATAAGACATAGAATATGCCGGACTTTTCATTATGAACAGTCCGGCTTTTTGTTATCTATTTTATCTTGTAAGTATGCCTCGTAACCCTTTTTTCGAAGGGTGCAGGCCGGGCAATGCCCGCATCCGTCTCCGATGATCCCGTTATAACAGGTTAATGTTTCTTCTTTGATAACAGAAAGGACACCCAGCTGGTCTGCCAGAGCCCAGGTTTCTTTTTTGTCAAGCCACATCAGGGGTGTGATAATATCAAAGTTATAATCCATCGCCAGGTTCAGAGTGACGTTCAGAGATTTGATAAAGACATCTCTGCAATCCGGATAACCGGAAAAGTCGCTCTGGGAAACTCCGGTTATAAGATCGCTGATTCCCCTCTGCTTGGCAAAAACAGCTGCGAAGGAGAGAAAGAGATGATTCCTTCCATCCACAAAGCTGTTGGGCGGGCCATCCTCCGGAGAGCTTTCATCCACCGGAATATCGGACCTGGTAAGAGAATTGGGAGCCAGCTGGCCCAGTAGAGACAGATCCATGATATGGTGTTCAATTCCATATTTCCGGCATATATTCCCTGCACATTCCAGTTCCCGGGAGTGTCTCTGACCGTAATCAAAAGAAAGGGCAATTATTTTCCTGTAGCGTTTTAATGCCCAGAAGAGGCATGTGGTACTGTCCTGTCCTCCGCTGTATATTACAACGGCAGCTTCTTTGTTTTTTACTTCCTGCATGATGCTCCTTACCTTTGTCCCAGCATAGTAAACAGACGGTTTCTTATGTCTTCCTGATCCTGGAAGCTTCCCCGTAAAGTCATGGTGACGGTGGAAGCGGATTCCTTCTTGATTCCTCTTGCTGCCATGCAGCTGTGAACACCGCTGATGATCACGGCGACATCCTCCGAGCCGGAAGCCTCCTGCATGATCTCTGCAATATCCTTACCCAGGCGCTCCTGAAGCTGAAGGCGTCTGGAGGCCATATCACAGATCCTGGCAATCTTGGAAAGTCCCAGAACTCTGTCTTTGGGAATATAGGCAACGGAAACTTTCATATCATACATCAGAGCCATATGATGTTCACAGTAACTGAACACGTCGATATCTTTTACAAGAACGATATCCGTCTGGTCCTGGCAAAGCTTCAGATCTTCCTGAAAGGATTTGTTAAACATCATGGCGATGTCGTGGTTGGAGTAGCCGATTCCTTCAAAGACTTCTTCATACATTCTGGCTACCCTGTCCGGAGTTTCAATAAGTCCCTCTCTGTCCGGATCTTCTCCGATGGCTTTGAGAATTCCACGCACGTGTTTGCGGATCGCCTCTTTATCGATTGCCATTGATTAATCCTCCTTTATACACCCCGGGTATCCGGCGGCCATATGAATTTATGCAGCTGAAGCTGCAGCCTGGCCGTGTTCCAGTGGTGTTCTTTCATATATTCTACAATGTATTCCGGTGTAATACTGCCGAAGACCGGGCTCAGGAAAACCTGGCAGATCCCGGCCAGATGATATTTGCGGCTTATGTCAAATGCTCTGTCCAGATCCTTCCGGGATCCAACCACGAATTTGACGCAGTCACGGGATTTGAGAAGATGATAATTATCCGTGATCATATGGGATTCCATCCCGCTGTCAGGGCATTTATAATCCAGAGTGAATACCGGCCGGTAAGGAAGAGAACAGAAGGGCCCTATAGGGATGCTTCCGTTGGTTTCCACTTCCACCTTATATCCCTTTTCTCCCAGTCTGCCGATTAGGATTCCGACATCCTCCTGCAGGAGTGGTTCTCCGCCGGTGAGTGTCACCCGGGATACCTTATCCCGCTCGAGGAGCTTAAGAATATCCTCAACAGACATCATTTTTGCCGGACCATCTTTGTCGTTAGCCCAGCGGGTGTCACAGTAATGACAATGCAGGTTGCATCCCCGGAGGCGGATAAAAGCGGCAAGGTAACCGGCTTTGGTGCCTTCTCCGTTGATACTTACAAAGTATTCGGCTACAGGGTAGAGCATTATGATAACTCCTTCCTGTAAGTTGCGCAGTTGCCCGGCGTCTCATAGACCTGGACTTCATATACCGGGAAAGACCTACGGGAGAGAACTTCATAAAAAAATCTGGCGAATTCTTCTGCCGTGGGGCGGAAGGGAACCTGGCAGATACGGAAATCCTCATCCAGAAGCGCCCGGAGTGTGGCCTCTTTAAGAGAGCCTTCTTCGATGATAAGACTGTGGTCGAACTCGTCAACTGCCTGCTTCAGTGTATTCTTAACATCCGAGAAATCTCTGACCATGGAACGGTTTTCCCCTTCAGACTCCAGATGGTCTGATGCAATACTGACGATGATCTTCCATCGATGACCGTGTATGTTCCTGCATTTTCCCTGATAATCTTTCAGAAAATGGGCAGCATCAAAAGCTGATTCGGTTTGAATGATAAACATGATCGTTTCCTTTAATAATGAAAAGGACCGCAGAAGTACCTGCGGCCGATAATTCTTCCTGCGCCTGCTCCTGATGAACAGGTAATACAGATCAATAAATGGTAGCCCTGGTTTTGTTTAGAGACAGGATGGTACAAATGAACTGTCTATCGAGCAATTCTACCATGACTTCTCTGATTTGTAAAGGATATCCTTTTTGCGATATGGTTTTTTTTGCGGAATCGTAGTATCATAAAAAACAGAAGGGACAAGTTTAGTATAGTCCCGATTGATGAATGCCAGGTATAAAAAAGGAGAACGATAGGATGTTTGACAGATTATCGGGTCATTTCAAAACAATTACCCATCATAAGGTTCTGGTAACGAAAACCTGCTTCCGGGTCGGCCTTTACCGGCAGGGTCTTCTGCATGACCTGAGCAAATACAATCCGGTGGAATTTCTGCCGGGGGTCAAATATTACCAGGGTAACCGCAGCCCCATCAGCGCGGAAAAAGAGGAAAAAAACATCTCGGAGGGGTGGCTCCATCACAAAGGAAAGAACCCTCATCATTTTGAATATTGGATTGATTACGGGATTGTCAGGACCGACAGCCCGGAAGGAAAAAAGAAGATAACCTTTCAATTAATGGGAATGAAGATGTCTAAGCGCTACGTGGCAGAGATGGTGATCGACCGCCTGTGCGCAAGCAAAAATTATCAGAAAGAGAAGTACACGGACGCACATCCACTGGAATATTTTATGAAGGGATCCCAGGCCATGTTGATGCATCCGGAGACAGAGTATCTGACCAGATATCTTCTTACCATGCTGGCTGACCGGGGAGAAGAGGAGCTGTTATCTTACATGAAGAATCGTCTTCTGAAGAACAGGAATGGAGATTATCATGTCAGAGAGGGACGGCTTTATCTCGATTAACAGGAAATGTTGCGAAAATTGATATTGAGGATTTCGTCATAATGACGATAATGCGCTCCGGCAGGTGTTTTGGCTTGAAAAATCAGGAAACATAGGATATATTAAAGTTACAAATAGCCTGGAATGTTCGAGACCCCCTGCTATTTTGAACCTACATTTTTGATATCGGGAAGCTGATATTGTTATAAGGATGGCAAGCCTTATTTTTCGGAGGACGTCAGAGATGTAACTGTAGCTACCCACCTGGCTGAGGCTAGGAATCAAAATCGCAGGACACGGCATTTTGGGCACCGAGAATTATGCCGTCTCCCCTGTTTTTTATAACAGTGAGACGGCTTTCTTTATTGTATGGTTTTTGGGGAAAGAGAAGGATGAAAAAGAATACATTCCTGAAGAATTTAATACAGACATCCGGTGATTTCCTGAAGAAATGCATGGATGACAATGTGGGACCATTCAGCGCGAATGCTGCCTTTTTTATCTTTCTGTCAGCTTTTCCTTTTATGATATTCTTCCTGACTGCGACCCGGAAGATTGCCTATTTTTCGATGAATGATCTGATTATGATTACGGAGAGAGCGCTTTCTTTTGAAAACAGTTCTTTCATCCGGAGATTGTTTCTGGAGATCTACGCCAAGACGGGTCCCGGCGTCACGTATGTTTCCATTGTGACAGCACTGTGGTCCTCGTCCAAAGGCTTTTATACCATTATTATCGGACTCAATTCTGTATTTGACATCGAAGAGAAAAGAAATTATTTTTTCCTTCGCTTTCTTGGTATGATCTATACCATCGTTTTCGGAATCGTGATTATCCTTTCTCTGGTTCTCCTGGTCTTCGGGAAGATTATTAAGAATAAACTGGTTTCCTTTTTCCCCAGCATGGATCATATTCTCTCGGAAGTACTGCAGATGAGGCTGGTGGTCTCCGTCATGATCATGATCGTCATTTTCATGCTGATCTATCATGTCATCCCCAATCGAAGGAGCAATTTCCGGAGTCAGTTCCCCGGAGCTTTGATCGCAGCTCTGGGCTGGATCATTATATCGGAAGTATTCTCGATCCTGCTGGACCGCTTTGCCGGATTCAACTTTATTTACGGCAGCATGGCCAGTATCACTGTTCTTCTGCTGTGGCTCTACTGGTGTATGAACATGATCTTTTACGGGGCAGAGATTAACTATTTTCTGGAGAATAAAGAGAATTATCATGAACTGATCTCTGTCATGAGGCCGCGATGGGAGCGCCAGAGGAGAGCCAGAGAGAAAGACCTGTACGAATTCACCTACACTGCCCAGAAGAGAAAGATCGGAAAGCTGTTCCTTGGGAACCAATCCTCCGGACAGTTTGACCGGACCTTTGACGAATATGAGTACCGCAGGAAGAAATATCTGAAAGAATTGGAAGACATGACAGAAACAGGAGGAAACGAGGATGTACCGACTCAGCCCCCGGCAGATTTGTGAAATTACAGACTACATTTTTCTGGAAAATGAACTGGAACCGGCAGATGTCATCTTTATTCCGGGGTGCGCCAGGCCGGAACATACGGAGGAAGCAGCCCGGCTCTACCGGGACAGTTATGCCCCTCTTCTGCTTCCATCCGGCGGCTTTTCCAAGGTTCAGGGAGCCTTTCAGGGGGTCAGGGCAGGAGCGGAAAAATATGGAGGGGATTACAACTGTGAAGCAGATTTTCTGGAAGCAGTCCTTCTTAAAAACGGTGTCCCCGGCCAAGCTATTTTGAAGGAATGCCAGGCAACCTATACTTTGGAGAATGCAGAGAAGAGCAGAGAGCTTCTCGAAAAGGAGAATAAGATTCCCAGGAAGGCCATTGTCTGCTGCAAGGCGCATCATGCCCGGCGTTGTTATATGTATTATTCCATGGTATTTCCGGAGACTGAACTGATCATGCATCCGGTGGTGGTGGACGGAATCTCGCCGGAGCACTGGTTTCTGACGGCGGAGGGAAGGAAGACCGTCCTGGGTGAGTTTTCCAGAGTGGGAGACCAGCTGCTGATGATGGAGGGAAGAATAGAGTACCGGCTTTAAAAGGACTTGACACATACAGGGCCTTTTGATAGAATGTTATCTGTTGTAAAAGCGAAAAAGGTACTGGGATATTATGATTCGGGAACCAGAATAGTACCGTGACAACATGTCGTCCCTAAGGGGACGGCATTTTTTAATGGAATAGAATGGTATAATGACAAACTAAAGGAGTGTATCATGAAAGGAACGATTGAACAGATATTACAGAATGCCAGGGAAGCGATTCAGAATGCAGACGGCCCTTCCGGGCTCAACGATGTCCGGATCAACTTCCTGGGTAAAAAGGGAGAGTTGTCCAAACAGTTAAAGAAGATGAAAGATCTGGCACCGGAAGAGAGGCCAAAGTTCGGACAGATGGTTAATGAAGCCAGGTCTCTGGTCGAGGCTGAGATGGAAGAACGGATGGCAGCCATCCAGAAGATACTTCTGGAGGAAAAGATGAAGAAAGAGACCATCGATGTTACCCTTCCCGGAACCAAGACAGTAGTAGGCCATCGCCATCCCAACCAGACAGCCCTTGATGATCTGGAAAGAGTCTTTATCGGTATGGGATACGAAGTCGTGGAAGGACCGGAAGTGGAGTATGACCGCTACAACTTTGAGCTGTTAAATATTCCGGCCAACCATCCGGCCAAGGATGAGCAGGACACTTTCTATATTACAAAAGATATCCTTCTTCGTACCCAGACATCTCC
>CACXGS010000449.1 GCA_902767195.1 uncultured Lachnospiraceae bacterium
CGGAGAATACGCAAGATTATTCTATGCGGTGCCTTCTTTTTATTTGACTGAAAATCGATAAGATTAGAGAAAGAGAAAGTGACGTTCAACACGATGAGCAGTTCCATAGATAGAAGCACTTCCAGAGAAATCTGGGAAATAAGCAAGAGGAAGGATGATGCCTATGGGAAATACCCTGAAACTTGAAGATCTTTTAAAACCGGACTGTCTGCCGGATGAGTCTGCCGGAGGGGAGAACTGGCGTATCTTGCATGGGGATACCTTAAAGCTGGTAAAAGGATTCCAGCCGGGGATTTTTGATGCAGTCGTGACCGATCCGCCCTATGCGTCCGGGGGAACCAAGCAGAATGAACGCAACCGCACCACCAACCAGAAGTACAGCAGCATGAAAGCAGAGAATGCCCTTCCGGACTTTGATGGGGATAACAAGGATCAGCGTTCCTGGACCCACTGGATGGCAGAAGGGCTGTACGATGTGCGGAAAGCCTGCAAGAGAGGGGCTCCGATCTGCCTCTTTATTGACTGGAGACAGTACCCGTCCATCACTGATGCCCTCCAATGGGCAGGCTGGATCTGGAGAGGAACCGCAGTCTGGGATAAGGGAAACTCCCGTCCGCAGAAAGGCAGGTTCCGCCAGCAGGCAGAGTATATCGTGTGGGGAAGCAACGGCCCGATGCCGATCAACCGCCCGGTGTCCTGCCTTCCGGGTGTGTTCCGTTATGGGAATCCCCAGAACCGCATCCATGTGACAGAGAAGCCGCTCCAGCTGATGAAGGATGTCATCCAGATCTGCGAGCCGGGCGGCCTGATCTTAGATCCGTCTGCCGGAGCTGGTACTACCATCCTTGCGGCGGCAGAGTCAGGCTATCAGGCGGTCGGCATCGAAGTGACGGATGCGTATTATAAGCTGGGAAGCGACCGTGTCCGCATTGCACTGGAAGCATTGGAAGAAGCGGAAAACGAAGAATCGCAGTAACCGGATGTCTGCCAGACATCTGAAAAAAGAAAGAAAAGAATCTAGATGTCCACAAGACATCCACAGAGCCAGAATGCTTTGTGGGTGTTTTTTAGATCATGCCGGACAGAGGTAAACTGTCCGGTCAGGAAAGGAGATGGTCGTATTGGAACAGGCACTTGCTTATGTCTGCTGTTCTGCAGAAGAGGGAAAGACCAAAGTACAGCGGTACTGCAGGAAGATCTACGAATTGGGATATGTGCCGATCTGCCCGCAGTACAGCTTTTCCCCATTCCTTGATGATGGGGACGCAGAGGATATGCAGGCCATGCGGAGAATGTCCCACCAGATCTTAAGGCGGTGCAGGATGGTGGTCGTCTGCGGAAAAGAGACCACCGGGACGATGAACACGGAGATCAGCATGGCTGACAGACTCCATATCATCTGTACCACACTGGATGGGTTGAGCAAAATCAAGGAAAATGAATGATTCAGAAAAACGACTGGTTCAGAGGGGACGAAACCGGATGCGACTGGTTTTGCAAGCATAGCGTTTGGATATCCAAACGCACTTTGGGGAGAACCCCAATCCCCCATACCGAGCCGTAAACAGACGAAAGGAGAACGAAAAAATGTTGGGATTTATACTTGGCACAATGACCGGAGGAGTAATGGGAGTTTTTGCAATGTGTCTTTTCATAGCTGGGAAGCGTGAGGATGAGGCACTGGAGTGGTGCCGGATGAAACGGAAGGAGATCATCGACCACGGCGTGTGCATCTGTTTTGTAAACAGCCAGGGAGAGGAACTATTCCGTCTGGCAGACGGGGAAAGCCTTGTGCAGAATGCCCCAAATGGAGAGCGGAATGTATCCACCTGCCATTATCTGGATGCCGATTCTGCCATGATCGATGGGAAGAAATGGAACCTTCTGGAATTTGCAAAAGAGATGGAAAAGAGGGGAATCATGCTTGCCCCGATGGAGCTGTGCCAGGTACCGGAAAGGGGGTGAGGCCTATATGAAGAAAAAGATCATTGCTGCAGCCGTAGCCATTGGCGTGCTGACAGGATTCCTGATCTGGAAAAACCGTGAAATGTAAGGAAACGATCAATAACCCGTTGGAAAGCAGGTGAAGAGATGAGAAAAAGAAACCATGTGATACCAGTCCGCCTCAATACAAAGGAGCTGCGTTTTCTGGAAGAGCAGGTAGAAAAAAGCGGCCTGTCCCGTGAGGAATACATCCGTTCCATTGTCATGGGCGGCGAAGTCCGGGCAAGACCCTGTGAGCATCATACGGAGCTTTTGCGGAAAATATCCGGTCTGTGCAACAACACCAACCAGCTTGCCCATGTAGCCAACGGCTGTGGGATGGCCGGAGAAGAGAGTATCCGGGAAATGCTCCGCATGACGAAAGAGACATGGAGGCTGGTCAAAGAGGAATGGTAGCCGATGGCATACACCAGTATCATCCCGGTCAGCCGTCTGGACAATTCCATCACGTACATCCGAAACAAGGATAAGACCACCAAGAAAGGGCAGAGTGCCGGCTCTCTGGAAGAAGCCATCGATTACGCCATGAATCGGGACAAGACGGAGCGTTCCGTTTTTGAGGATGCCATCGGCTGCGTCTGTGAGACTGCCTATCAAGATATGGTAGCTACGAAGAAAGGATGTTTGAACTTTACGATGATATTTTGACGGTAGAAGATGTGATGAGTGCGCTAAAGCTTGGAAAAAATAGTGTTTATGTTTTATTGAACAGTGGGCAGCTTAGGGGATACAAGGAAGGGCGGGTCTGGTTCATATCAAAGAAAGAATTAGTATCATATGTAATGCGAAGAAGCAGAGGTGAGTAATGGTTTACTCACCTCTTATATTATGTGGCAAAGGAAAAGAAGCGTATCGGCATATATGTACTGGAAGAGATTTCAGGAGAATAGCCGATCATGGGAATATGATATGGTGCCAGTAATTTACCAAAATAATATACCAGATCAGAACGATCTATGAACAATCGTTTGCCAGTTACTTTGTTAATCGTATCAGCAGCAATATGGATATGATATGGTGATGATGGATCCTCTTTATGTACGCCCATAATCAAGTGTATATTCTGGAAGCAATCCATATTACAGATATCTTGCATAATACGCATTAGCATAAAATAGTAATTGTTTGAGGGAAGATCATATTTAGGATCAAAAGATAATATGTAGTGATAAGCAAGGTCAGTTGGTTTATGGTGATAATTATGATGATACATCCATTGTGCTAATATCAGGGTATTATCTTGTGAATGCCGCGTATGATTGGGCAGTAAGAAGAGGAGATTTGGTGACAAATCCCGTTTATTCAATAAAGCCAGAAATCAAGAAAAAAATTAATCGTCTTAATCAGAAAAGTGCAGATGACGCAGATGTAGATGCTTTAGAGGCGGAAGAAACGGAATTGCTTGAGAAGGAAGCAGTAAAAGTAAATTGTAAAGGAAGACAAGTGTATCCGGCAGGAAAATACTGCTTGCTGCTGCTATATACTGGAATGAGAGTTGGAGAACTGATTGCTTTAAGATGGAATGATTGGGATGGGAATTCTTTGGTAATCGATAAAAGTATTTCCATGGCGAAGAATAGGAATAAAAAGGATAAAGGGGAAAATAATTATATTCCGATAGAAGGTGAAACAAAAAATCAGAAGGCTCGGATTATAGAGCTAACAGATGACGCAAATAGGATATTGAAGGAGATCAAGGCAAGTAGAGGAGCGGCTGAACCGGATGAATTTGTTGCCTTGACAAAAACAGGAAATATTAATACGGCCTCTAATTTAGAGCATCGTTTGAAGATTATACTCAAGAATGCTGGACTGGGTGATATAAAGGGCGGTTTGCATATCCTGAGAAAAACTTTTGCCACCACGATGTATGAAAATGGGGCACGTGTGGAACAGATTGCTGCATATATTGGTGATCTTGAGTCAACAACTAAAAAATATTATATTGCGATACGAAAGAAAGCTGTGAGCAGAGGAAAGGTTACCAAGATCGTAAAATTGCCGAAGGTCATTGAACTAGAGAGTGATGTGGCATGAGAACATTATTAACTGAAATCCTACATAGCCTTGATTGGGCTATGTGGGATTTTTTATGTACAAAAATTAGAAAAGGTTGTTTTATCTGGTTGAGACTTGTATAATAATATTCTAAGTAAAAGTAGGAAGTGATTGAATGTATGAAATATTGAAGAGAGATGGGCTTTCTGTAGAAATATTAGAGAAACTATCATATAAATCATGTCTAGGCATCAGCTTGAAAAAGAATTTACATTATTTTGAGAAAGACATTTTATTCGAAGAGCTGAATAAGGTGAACGCATGGTATGATGAAAGAGAAGAATTACATGATTTGGCGGTTGATTACCGGATAAAAAGTGTCCAATCAGCGCAGTTGAAATATGGGAAGTATTATCCGGATCATCAAGCGAGGAAAGTTTTTGACGATTTGCTTGGATTTCGTTCTCTCTGTGATAATTACGATGATGTTTTTTCGTTAAAGGGATGTTCGAATATGAGAATAGCAGATATGTCCAACGGGAAAGCCAACGATGATGGTTATCGTGGGGTACATGTATATTATCAAATGAGCAATAGCCATTATCCGATTGAAATACAATATAATACTTATTATGATCGCCAATTCAATAACTGGCTGCATAAATATATTTATAAGAAAAATTATGCGAGTTCAGTTGGACGTTACTTGCGTGAACAGTATGAAAATGCTGGAATTCAGACAGAAAACGATTTTAAGGAGGTGCTGGGGCATGTGTTATCTGATTGCGAAAGATATTAATTCATATGGTTGCATAGCTTTAAAAACAACTCACGGTAAGCATTTATCTGAACTGAAGCGAGTATTAACGGAAAAAGTAGGATTTGAAAGAATACAGCTTGTTACAATCAGCAGACCTTCTGCATATGGAGAATATGAACCATATCATTTTGTTGATACAGAAGAAGAGTTTTCAACAGCTGTACTTAATATGTAATAATAATGCCAGCTTCCGTAAATTAATAGGTCAATCTATAGGTCAATTTATAAAAAATAAGCTAAAAAAAGCGGGGACTTACAAAGAAAATCGTACCTGAAACAACGGGCTCTGACTCCGTCATTTCAAGGTTCGAATCCTTGTAGCCCTGCTTATCAGACCACTCAGTTTGAGTGGTCTTTTTATGTTGTTAACTTCCAGATATTTTAAACCTAAATGCCTCGAGGCGCCTATTACAGGCGCCTCGAAACTGTTTGTTCACACTTCGTCCGA
>CACXGS010000450.1 GCA_902767195.1 uncultured Lachnospiraceae bacterium
CGGTTGCGGCAACCTGAGCGCCTGCGAAGAAAAGCATCGGCATGATCTGGCAGACACCTGCGATAACACCACCGAGCACGCCGTAGCGGTTCTGATATACAGAAGCCGGAGATACGGCACCGGTGCGGCGGATGATTCCCTGGAAAAGGAAACCGCCGACGATCAGGCACAGGCAGGGAGCGAAGGGATCTGCAAGTGTTGCCGAGAAGCCGGATGCGTAGCCTTTGCCGCCGCCGCCCATGATAGTTGCGCCACAGATAAAGGTTGCAAGGATCGTTGCTGTGACAAGCCACATCGGCATTTTACCTTCGGCAGCCATATAGTCATCTGAGCTGTCGGATGTCTTGCGTCCTGCGATGTAACCCAGGAGAAGCATCAGCGCCAGATAGATGAGCATGATGACCAGAAGGAAGCCTGCGTGCTCAACGAGCGGCTTGCCTGCTGCTAATAAACCTAACATACTTCTTTTTTCCTCCTTTTTATAAGCCAGGTTAACGAGTAGGTATTCTTGATAATACCGTTACCGCCATTGTAGAAGACAAATGTAAACAATTAATGCATAATAATGTTAATAATTGTTATCAAAAAAGCACCGGCATGTGCCGGTGCTTTTTTGACTTAATTGTCTGTCAGAGGGTCAGACTCGTATCGGTATCCCTTTCCCCATATGTTTTTTATATAGACTGGGTTATGTGAATCAGTTTCGATTTTTTTGCGCAGTTTTCTGATGTGAACCATAATCGTTCTGTTGACGGAATAGGTATACGGTTCGTTCCACACACTTTCATAAATATTTTGTGCAGAAAAAATTCTGAATGGATGCTGCATCAGCAACAGGAGGATGGCATATTCAGTTGCCGTCAGATTTAGTTCAACACCGTCCTTCCATACCTCATTTCGATTCAGGGCTATTTTAAACCTTCCCGAAGTCAGAATCTGATCTTTTTGATTGTTGTGCGTGCTTTCTTTTGCAGAATACTCATTGCATCTTCTCAAAAGCACATTGATCCGTATGCTCAATTCTATAAAAGAAAAAGGCTTGGTAAGATAATCATCAGCGCCGGCCATAAGACCAATCATCATATCAGATTCCTTTGTTTTGGCAGTCAAAAACAGAATCGGTACGTGGGACACTTTGCGTATCTCCTCACATACAAGAATTCCTGATATGCCGGGCAGCATGATATCCAGAATAACAAGATCGATACCGTCATTCATATGCGAAAGAGCCTCTTCTCCTGAGGAAGCTTCAATGACACTGTATCCCTCTCCCTCCAGAAGAATTCGGATACCCCTTCGGATATCGATATCATCTTCAATTATCATAATGACATAAGCAGCCATATTTCTTTGCACCAAAAAAGAGTTTTGCCTTGATAATACTCCGAGTCTTCGATATTGATGTAATTGTATCATTTTCAATTTACGTAAGGCAGAATCTTAATTATTGTTAAGAAATTTCAAGTTTTAAGGTTGCTGCGAGTATCAGTGTTAATATACCGCTGGCACAAGCAGCCACACAGGCCATTAACCATACACCTGTCAGCCCCCAGATTGATGTCAGAATAAAGAGAAAGGCTATAGGGAAGAACAGAGTGCCGAAAAATGATACGATCAGAGATCTTACAGGACGGTCCAGTGCTGTGAAAAACGAAGAGAAGCACATATCAATCCATCCTGCCAGATAGGAGAAAGAGAAGATTTTAATGGCGGTTAGACTCACTTTCAGCAAGTCGTTTTCTCCCGGTTTTATGAAAATAGGAGCTATGTGAGGGCCAACCAGCAGCATAAAAAGAAATGCGCCAACAGAAGTAACGATCGTGGCGATGAGTACTCTTTTAAACACAGCCTTCAGTCTTCCCATAAGGCCTGCTCCATAACAGTAACTGATTGCCGGCTGGAGAGAGTCGCAGATTCCGAAATTCAGCATGCCAACCACGCTGTCAACATACATGACTATGGAAAACGCTGCGACTGCAATGGTTCCTCCGTACTTGAGTAAAAACAGATTCATGATAATACTCATAATGGACATGGCAATAGTACTGAAGAATTCGCTTGCTCCGTTTACAGCGATGCGCAGGAACTGTGAGATAGGAATGCTTTTTTTTGTGTAGTAGACATCCATGCGCTTTCTCGTGAACAGAATCAGCATCCATACAGAGCCTGTCACGATAGAAATACAACTTGCCACGGCCGCTTCCAGAACCCCTTTATGCAGTACTGCGATGAACAAGAAATCCAGAAATACATTTAGCAGCTGCGTGATGACGCTGATGGTCATACTGAGTCGTTCTTTGCCGCATACGCGCAGATAGTTATCCAGGGCAAAATAAATGGGAACCAGCGGACCGAATACGGAATAGACTTTCAGGTAGACAGCGCTTAGATGCAGGGCTTCTTCTGAGGCGCCCGGGGAAATCAATGCGACAAAGCGACGGGCAAAAACAAAGCCGAGGGCGCTGACGATACATGAAAACACAAGGATGAATTTGACAGAAAAAGAAAAGACCCCGGAGGCATGAACTGACCCCCAAAAGTTAGACCAAAATCTAACTTGAGGAGGTCAGTTTTATTATGGCGAAATATAGCTTTGAGTTTAAGCGCA
>CACXGS010000451.1 GCA_902767195.1 uncultured Lachnospiraceae bacterium
AAAGTACAACATAATAATATTAAACGCAATTTGTTCAAAAGTCAAGAAAAAACAAAGAAAATCAATATCGAAGAAATAAGAGAGGCCGCAGTTTTCCTATTCTCCGGCCCTGTGTCTGACAACCCTTCTCACCAGTTCGTACTGATAGCCTTTCCTGTAAAAGTGTGCCTCCGTCTTCCGCAGAGCTGTCTCGTCTATTTCCGGAAATCTCCTCAGATACTTTTCCACCAGGGGGGCCAGGTCTGAGTCCCTGTCCTGGCCGGCTTCCTCAAACGCCAGGGCCAGTACCGCATCGGAAACCCCCTTCCGCTGCAGCTCCATCCTGATCATGCGGAAACTCTTCCTGTGCCGTTTCGAGGCCATGTAATCCCGACTGTACTGCAAATCATCCACATAGCCGCGGGTTCTGACGAAATCCATGGTCTCCTCCAGGGAGGAGGAATCTGTGAAGGACTTCTCCAGCTTCTGCCGCAATTCATACTCTGTCTGGTCTCTCTTGGCCAGAATCGCTATGGCCCGTCTCTTTGCCCGGGGCAGAGCGTACTGAAGGCGCATCTGCTCCAGTTCTTCCCGTGTCACCGATGCGCCTTCCTCCAGTCTGCACCTCCTGATCTCAGAAGGATACAGATAAATCCCTTCTCTCTCTCCGGGATTCACGTAGACCTTTTTTCCGCTTGTCTTCTCTAATGTAATCCGATAATTCATGTCCGGTTACCTGGTTTCATCACCGGAAACAGGATAATCCGCTGAGAAGCCGTCTGCCGATACGGCTTCCATGGCTCTTTTTGCCGCTTCATCAACGGGGAGATTAAAAATCTCCCGGACCTTCATCTCAACTTCCGCCATAACATCCGGGTGCTCCCGAAGGTACTTTTTCGCATTCTCCCTGCCCTGACCAATCTTCTCTCCGAGGTAAGAATACCAGGCACCGCTCTTTTTAATGACATCCACCTTGACGGCCAGATCCACCAGATCTCCCTCGCGGGAAATGCCCTCTCCGAACATAATGTCAAATTCCGCCTCCTTAAAAGGCGGTGCCACCTTGTTCTTCACAATCTTGATCCTGGTGTGGTTTCCGATGATCTCACCGGCCTGTTTAATGGCCTCCACACGCCTGACATCCATCCGGACAGAAGAGTAGAACTTCAAAGCCCGGCCGCCTGTGGTGACCTCCGGATTGCCAAACATAATGCCGACCTTCTCCCGAAGCTGGTTGATAAAGACCACAACGCAGCTCGAACTGGAGATCACGCCGGTCAGCTTTCTCATGGCTTTGGACATAAGCCGGGCATGGAGCCCCACCTGCTGGTCGTCCATATCTCCGTCAATCTCCGCCTTGGGTACCAGGGCTGCCACGGAATCAATGATGACAATATCCAGCGCGCCGGAGCGGATCATGGTCTCAGCGATCTCCAGGGCCTGCTCTCCATTGTCAGGCTGGGAGATATAAAGATTATCAATGTCCACCCCAATCTTCTGGGCATACTGGGGATCCAGGGCATGCTCGGCGTCAATAAAGCCGGCGATTCCATCCCTCTTCTGCGCCTCAGCAATCATATGCAGAGCCACCGTCGTCTTACCGCTTGACTCCGGCCCGTAAATCTCAATAATCCTTCCCCGGGGAACTCCCCCCACACCCAGGGCAACATCCAGGCTGATGGAGCCTGTGGGTATAGATCTTACATTCATATTGGCCGCAGAATCTCCCAGCTTCATGATGGAGCCCTTGCCAAAACTTTTCTCAATAGAAGAGACCGCACTGTTTAAAGCCTGCAGTTTCGCCTCTCTGTCACCGATATATTCTACTCTGGTATCACCAGAATCTGATTTCTTTGCCATAAATAATATATCCTCCTATAAATATACTGAACAGAACAAGTGTTCTAATCTGAGACTATTCTAGCACAGATTCAAAATAAAAACAAGTGTTCGATTCACTTTTTTTATCCGGATTTATTATCGGTTGTCTATCTTTTCCGGATACATGTCATGTTGGGTAAGTCTGTCCACAGCAACCTTTTCCCACATGGTTCCCGCCTTTCCGTAATTGGTGTAGGGATCAATGGAAATGCCGCCTCGGGGTGTAAATTTCCCCCAGACTTCAATGTACTTTGGATCCATCAATGCAATGAGATCTTTCATAATGATATTGACACAATCCTCATGAAAATCCCCATGATTCCTGAAACTGAACAAATACAGCTTCAAGGACTTGCTCTCCACCATCCGGACGTCCGGGACATAGGAGATATAGATCGTGGCGAAATCAGGCTGTCCTGT
>CACXGS010000452.1 GCA_902767195.1 uncultured Lachnospiraceae bacterium
GCGGAGAAGGGAAATCATATCTTCCTTCATTTCCTGAAAAAGTTCCGATTCCGCCACATTTTTGGCCTTCCCAATATTTCCCATAGCATAACCTGCGGCAAACCTTGCCTCCTCCTCGCTAAGAAGGCAGGCCGCTATGAGATAATCCTCAAGCTCTCTGTCAGGGATTGGTCTGGTCTGAAGGCAGACGCATCTGGAAATAATCGTTTCCAGAAGAGCACCTTTTGAAGTGGTCAACAGAAAGAGCAGGCCGTAGGAGGGAGGATCCTCCACAGTTTTTAATATGGCATTCTGAGCCGGAATTCCCATTTTTTCGGCCTCATCAATAATATAAACCTTATAATCGTATTTATAAGGTTTAATATCTATAGTATTTATCACTTGCTCCCTGATCTCATCGACAGAAATATTGTTGGGCTTTTCATGGGTCACCCTGATAATATCGGGCGCATCCACACCCAGAAGACTGACAAAAGCATCTGTAATGAGCTTCTTACCGCTTCCCTTCTCTCCTTCAATTATATAGGCATGGGAGACTTTCTTATGGGAGACAGCCTGTCTTATATATTCTTTTATCCGTTCGTTCCCTATAATATTATCCAATCCCATTCCTGTTTCCAATTAATCAATGATCTTTAATCAAGCATACCTTGAATCTTATCACGAATCGCCTGCTGTATTTCATCCACAGACATCATGCCATCAATCCTGACCACTTCGGGCCTATCGTTAAAAATCTTTCGAAAACCTTCAGAGACAAGGTGATGAAAGTCAACACTTTCCTGCTCCAGACGATCCAGCTTCTTCTGCATCTTTTTGCGGCGCAGCCCCTCCTCTTCCGGAAGATCAATATAAATGGTCATATCAGGCTTATAATCACCTATTCCGAGGGCGTTGACCAAGGCGACCTGCTCCGTTCCTATTCCCCGGGCTATCCCCTGATATACAAGGGAGGAATCGACAAACCTATCGCTGATCACCATCTCTCCTCTTTCAATGGCAGGACCAATTACTTCATGTACAAGCTGGGATCTGGCTGCGGCGTAGAGCATCATTTCTGTTACAGAGGACATCTCCTCATAATCAGGATTCAAAATCATCTCTCTGATATTTTCACTGATTCTTGTACCACCAGGCTCCCTGGTAATGAGACATTTATAACCATTATTGTCCAAGTATTCTTTTAATAATCCAATCTGGGTAGTCTTCCCTGAACCATCAGGCCCCTCAAAAACTATAAATCGTCCTCGCATAAAACCTCCAGAAATCCGTGATCCAAATTTATAACATTATATCCATTATATAAGTAATACCTGATATTTTCCACCGTTTCTTTTTTTATTTTTTCCCCAGGTACCAAAAAAGGAATCCCGGGAGGATAAATCATTACATAAGAGGCGGCCAGACGCCCTGCAGCTTCATCGAGAGCAACCCTTTCTCTCTTTCTGTTCCAGGAAAGGGCCTCCCATGATTCCATAAGGATATTATCAGATCCCTGATCGTTATTATATACCTTTTTAGGAGAATAGTTCCCTTTCTTTGATGATATACATTCATCTGCTGATAGATTTTTTTTCACCATATCATCAATTAATGCATCGATCTCTGTAAGAGCCTCCAGAAGGACATCAAAATCATGGACATCATCCATGACAGAAGTCATCCCAACAACATAGGACAAAGATTCCATTTCCATCTCTATCCCATACTGGTTTAAAAGCATATCAAAAAGCCATCTTCCATTTAGAGGAGACTTTTCCAGGCACTGCTCTTCTCTGGTCCGGCCAAAGGATTCATTCAGCAAATGTTGTCTTATGAAAAATACCAGTTTTCCACAATCATAAGTATAACAATGTTTGTTTTGGGGATAAAATAACTGAATATTCCTTAAATTCGCACATTTTCTGCGAAACAATTTAAGGTTGTCCACATATTTTTCCACTATATCCACATTTTCCTGCATAAACTGTATACCATACTCAGCAGAAGAAAGAAGAATATAAGAAGGGCTGGACGTTTCAAAAACGCTCAGCATGTCATTGATTCTCGACTTGGGAATACATGTACTGCAAAGATGAAGTACTGCTGTCTGGGTCAGACAAGGTAATGTTTTATGGCAGCTCTGAACCACCAGATCTGCCCCACACTCCACGGCGCTTTTTGGAAAATAATCTGAGAAAATAAAATGTGCTCCGTGAGCTTCATCCACAATCAAGGGAATGTCTGACACTACTTCCTTAATTTTACGGATATCAGACACAACGCCTTCATAGGTCGGAGACGTTATAACCACTGCCTTGATCTCAGATTCCTTCTCGATGATCTCCTGAACTTTTGACGGGTCCACCGACAGAAAGATTTCATTTTCTTCAGAGATATCTGGATACACATAAACTGCCCTCAACCTGAGCAGCCTTATCGCATTATAGACAGATTTATGACAGTTTCTGGCAATGAGAATCTTATCTCCCTCCTGACAGACAGAGGCGATGGACACCAGAATACCCAATGTGCTTCCATTGACCAGGTACCAGGATTCCAGACTTCCATAGATTTCCTTCATCTGATCCATAGATTGGCGGATCACTCCTGTGGGATGATGCAGGTCATCGTACCCGCGGATTTCCGTAATATCCCTTTTCCTGACGATAGATAAAGCCTCTCCCCCTGTCTTTCTCTTGTGGCCGGGCATGTGAAAAGGTATCCTCTTTTTATCATTTAATTTATTCAATGCATTGAGCAGTGGGGTTTTTTTATTTTTTATCATATTAAACTTTCTAAATGCAATTACGACAACCTTGATCCTCTGATTTGGCAGTATGTCAAGGTTGCCGCATTACTCTATTATTTTTCCATACTTACTATAATTTTCAGATTATAAATCATTTCCATAATCTCTTTTTTCTCTTTGATCTTTGGATTGTCCTGAACCTGGGTCATGACAGCATCTCTGACCATCAAAGTACCAAAAAAAGATATGATTTCCAAAAGCAGCTGGTCCGTCAATTTAGCGAGAATAAAACCCAGCAGCCCCAGTCCGAAGCCGGCTATATAATGCCGGATCATCCTTTTTCGGTTAAAGGCGATCTCCCTTTCAAAAAACACAATATCTTTCTGAGCAGAATCCCTGACTGCCTTCTGTACTCTTTCCAGATTCACAGGCTCATTACACAAGATCTCTAAGGTATCATCTTCAATTTCATTCATATGAATCCAGGTATAGGTTTCTTTCAGATAATCCATTACACTGTCACTGAGGCGATTCATATCCGGAGCTAAAGTATTATAAAGTTCATATTCATCTGCAATTCTGATTTGGCTCATTCATTTCCTCCACATACTGGATATCTTATCTTGCTGCAATCCCGGCATTTTACGGTCACTTTCACTTTTCAGGACTCATTTTTTTTCTAAACACTGTCTTTGCAGCCAGAGTAAGGATTAATCCACCAAATAAAATAGGATAGCACATAAATGGAGAAATCATCATAGCTACAACAGAAAGGGTGATGCTTAATGCCATAATTATTGTGGAAATGATCGACATACGATAACTGTTCATACTGTCTTCCTTCAATTCATTGAGCAGACTCATATATTCCTCGGGAAGGCTTTTAATAGCCATAGTCATAATATCATCCGGATTGTGGACAGCATAGGTAATACGAAGTACCCTGTCCCATTCCACATCCTTGAAATCTTCCAGATTTCCTCCGGCATCCTGGAATATTTTTTTCGCTGATTCAAGGTACTGCTGGTTTTTCTCCTCACCTTTCTTTGTCAGTACAAAAATCAGAATGGTCAGACCATGCATACAAAGAAGAACACCTATATAAACTGCCTTTACCCATATATCATCGGGATACTCGCCAATAGCCTTCGTAGCAGGCTGAAAAAGGGTAATCACAAACAAAAGTGCCAGATGCCATATAATGATTTTACGGTTATTCATAATATTATGATTGGCAAAAAATATGGTATGAATATACCATAGAGAACCCATGGCAATAAAACTCATAAAATAGCTGGTCAGCATCACAAAAAACTCATTCCTGCCCGCTTCATCGATATTTCCAAGTTCCGGAATGACAATCTGCAAAGCCAGCACAGTAATAGCAATGGCCAGAACGGCATCAAAAAAAGCCAACAGTCTATTCTGCCTGTTCTCAAAAATATCAAAAAACTTCATTCTTTTCTCCTTCTCTCAGATTAATAATCACATTTTTACCGTCAGCGCTTATCTTTGTCGATAAACTCCAAGGTGATGATAGATAAAAGAGCAAATACTGCTGCAAAGGCCAAAATATGAAGCCAGTTTCTGATGATATTTTCACGGGTAAAAGCATAGTTCGGCTCATACATTGCCTCAGAGGTTTTTTCCTTGATCCGGTTCATGACCTCTTCCCGGCCAATCAGATCGATGGCATCTCCCACAGTCATATTGATAACCAGTCCCTCCTGACGATACTTCTGAACGTCTTCATTGGCAGCAAGAGTATCCACAATCTCCCCAAGGGTTGTATTTTTCGTCGCCTTGACATCAAGGAACTCATCCAGATTATCCATCTTCAAAAGAGCTTCGATCGCAGACCCCACCGTGATATTTCCTATCAATACTTCACTGCGCAAATCCTGATATTTTTCATCCTCAAGTATCTTCTGGCCAATTTCCCGGAAGGTCATTTCTTCTCCAACAGGAATCGCCCGAAGCTCAGCAACTGTCTTGTTCCCGTCATCACTCAAAATGTCAAGAACCTGGCCGACTGTAATCCTGCCTCCGATCTCAACAGTATCCACCATGTGAATCATTCCATTGACTGCAGCATAGGGCAGATCATTAATCTGGGTCTGGGATGCCATGGCTTTCAGACCCGGGCTTGAAATCGTCAGCATCACAACGGGATCCACCACTTTAGGAAGTGAGAACATACCTCCTGAGAAAATCAGCTGAAAGATCAGTACAAAAGGCATAATCGTCATTGCCGTGGTGGTAGAATGCACAAGAGTCGAGATCCACAGAGAAATCATGTCAGCGGCATAGGTAACCAGAAGCATAGTAATACCCACATCCAGTACCATCCAGGGTGTGAACATTCCAGCTCCTGTAAACCTCATTCCCACCAGATAGAGTACCACGATTGTCACCACCGTCTGTGCCAGGCACAAAAGCAGCTGGTACATCATATGTGCCATAATATAGGATGAGATATGCATCCCGGACCGATGCTCTCTCTTGATCACATCTCTCTCACGGCAGACAACCTGGATTGAATTAAAAGATCCATTCCAGATACATACACAGACTATAGCAAATGTAGCTGTCAGTGTTCCTTCCATATTTTTCCCGAAATCCATGCCAAGGGCAAATCCCACCAGGCCTGCAATCAGCGCTGCCATAGGCAGCATCTTCCAGTCGCTCTGATACACAAACATCCGGATGAATTTCCCGAAATAGATTCCAATCTGCGCAATACGGCCGCGATGCCGCACTGTCAACTGTCTTGAAGAATCATTTGCATTTGAAGAATTGCCTCCATTCA
>CACXGS010000453.1 GCA_902767195.1 uncultured Lachnospiraceae bacterium
GCAAAAAAGACAACGCAGTTGTAATACATTCTTTCATTTCCGAAGAGGCAGGTACAGGCAAATTTGTATTTGTATGGGTCATTGTATCCTCCTTATCGATACTGTCATATCAAACGGTTTGTTGACTACCTTATTAAGCTCAGGTTCGAGCTTTTTGGCTTGAGATATTATGCTATTTTTGGTAAAATAATCAGTTGGTTAGATTACTTTTGGTTCAGGCCTAAACTCTGGCCTGAGTATATCGCGGGTAAGAACAAGCCACAATGGAAATGGCCTTATATCGTAGTAAAGCAGAGTTTTGCAGAACAGGAAAAAATAGAGGAAATTAAAATGGCAAATAATCAATCTGGATATAACGCAATAATCTGTGATTTGCGCGATTTGATGTTCTCCAGCGCACTTGATCGCACGTTTAAAATGGCGGGTCTTGCTACGCCTACAATAGATGAACGGTTGGATAACAAAGAAGAATGCGCCAAGGCATTCTTTATTTCTCTTGCAGTCTCGGCGTTTGGTGCATCTTCGTCTTACAAAGCCGATCTGATTCTAAGTGAAATGGCACTCCTGACCGGCTTCTATGGTGGGTTGGGAATGCAGGAACGGCGTGTAAAATATCTCGTTGAAAGCAATTATCATATCAAGAGAAACCCGGGCGATGTGGAAAACAAGGATTTGCCGTATGACGTTCTGAGCGACAGGGCGAAACAGTTTAACAAAACTGATGCACCTATTTTTGAGGAAATGATTGGCTTTTTCCTCGCAAAAGTAAAGGACAAGCCACTATTCTTTTATGAGGCTTGTGATAGATACCTCGAGATGCCGGTGGGAGGGCATAAGTTCCGGATGGTGAGGATACCGGCGCCGTCATATGCCACAAAGTTCGAGGAGCCGATAAAAATCGTGCCACTGCTCTCCGAACCGGACTTTGTAGGGCGGGATGATTATCTGTCTATACTCGAGCGCAACTTCAAAGAGGAAGACGGGCGCGTGGTTTATGTACTACACGGCATGGACGGGATTGGAAAAACCGAGATCGCTTTACAGTATGTGGAGCGACACCTTGGTGATTACAATACTGTGATTTGGCTGGACGCCACAAGTATAGAAACCTTAAGAGCAGACTGCCAGCGTGTTTTGGTTGCATATGATACTGCTTCTTTCGCCCATGATTATACCGACCAGACCGCAATGGCTTTCTGTCGGTTTATTGAACAGCGGAACGATGCACTGCTGGTGTTCGACAACGCAGATTATCTTACAAACGATCCGGATGACAAGCAAAACGCATCATACTGGCTGAGACGGTTTATCCCCACTGGCAAGGTGGATGTTATTATCACCACCCATTGTGATGGAAATCTACCAGGAGCCAGAAGGCTCGAAGTGGATATTCTTGATACTGATGCGGCATTGGAGCTTCTGGATAAAAAGGCAGACAGAGAACCAGATGAATATGCCGCCAAGCTTATTAAAGGGCTGGGGTATCTGCCGCTGGGTATTATATATGCCGGGGCCTATATTCGGGAGATGGGTATCTCCTACAAGGATTATCTCGATAAATGGGAAAGACTCGGTGTATCGCTTTTTGACCAGAATGACAGCATCGCTACCATCCGGGATGTGTTTCACATTACGCTGGATAAGATATATGATGTGCCGTATGCTCTTCCTTTTTTGCAGTTTTTCTCTGAGCTAGGCGTTAATACAGTGCCGCTAAAAGAGTTCATGGATGCAGTGGCAAGGCAACATTTTTTGGTGATAAAGGACTTGGATAAGCATCCTGTTTACGAAGAAATTGATGATCTGGCTGGAAGTGGCAAGAAACTACTGTACCGGATTATTGATGTAAAATCCGATGGAACCAAGGTACTGGAAGGACCGGATGGTAACCGGATCACAAAGAGAACTGAAACGGACCCGGTGATAGACGCACTTTCTACCGAGAATAACCGGGACAGAATAATCCGTGCTCTTCAGAAGTATTCGCTTGCAAGCAGCTACAACGGCATGGTCACGGTTCACCCGCTACTTCTGGAAATCGTTTTTGATGAATCCCATCACCAGAGTAGGGAGGAATGGATTAAAGAGAATCCGTCTGCCGGGATTCTGTATGATACCTATACAAGAGCTGGAAGTAATGATAGGGCTAGAGAACAGCTTTACCAGATTATCTGCCACGGCATTGAACAGATCCAGAAAGAAATCCAGACGATACCCAAAATGGCAGAAGGTGCCAGAGCGAACGGATACAGGCTCTTCAATATGGGTTCTATTCTTTTCCTTGCTGATGTTACTACAGCCAAGGCCGAAAAATAAGGCGACGATGAGCTGGTTTATAAATGCCGGGAACTGCGGGAGCAACTAAAAAAAGTGTTAGCTGATGCCAGTGACCTAATAGTTAATCTTGGTGAAGAATAAATAATACGCCTTGGGTCGCGATGCTCAGGGCGCATTTTTTATTGTTAACTATCGGCTGGTGGCCACTCAAAATTAAGACCAGATCTGTAGGCGGAATCAGCTATAATCCATGATTTCACGCGTATAAATACGTCATTCAGAAGATCCTCGGAAAAATCTGCTGCTGACCACCATTCCAAGATGAGCTGGAACTGGAAGCAGAAAACCTTATATAGCTCATCCCAGATTTCATCTTCAACTTCCCACCAATAGTTGGTAGTATGATAACGCAAGATATTCCGCAAATGTGTCTCCCAAAAATGACGATCGTCTAGAGCAATTATGATTCGTAGCATCAGAGGCTGTTTCCGGAGGTTCTCCAGTAAAAACAGGATTACCGCATCCCGTTTATATCTTCCCATATGACACTCGATCTGCGCAATAATCTTTGCCAGCTCTTGGTGGATATCAGACATGATCTGGTCTGGGTTTTTAAAGTACTGGTCCAATGTTTCTGACGGAACATCTGAACCTGTCAGGATATCCTCTCTTTTTACTTGCTCCAATTTCCCATGGTGGAGATTGATGCCGCTCAGAAAGCCTGCAAGGACTTTTTGGAGAGTATCATTATATAAGCTGTCTGGCTCATAAAGTGTCCCGAACACTTCGTAGTTTTCATCTTCCTTTTTGTCTTCTGCGCACATGTATGTTCCTTTCTAAGCCCATTGTATTGTTTTACGCTCAGAAAACGGGCAGTGAAGTTGAAAAAGCTGGAATCGGATTCCAACTTTTTTAATTTCGCATAAACTACGGCTCAATTTTTCATCCATCATAATTATATGAAACAGTTCTTTTTTAGCATGAAACCAACAGTAAATGGCCTAATCAATATGGAGGTTAAAAGA
>CACXGS010000454.1 GCA_902767195.1 uncultured Lachnospiraceae bacterium
AGCAACTGCATTTTCTAGAGAAACTTATGACAGATGTTCCGGCAATCTTCGAGGAGTATGAGGGAAGAGCTTTTGGATATGGGGAAGCAGAACCGGACCCGGTCTATATCCTGAAGATCGCGGACAGCCTGATTGATAAGTATAAATCATTGGTTTGGTGGATGATCAACATGAGACGCTATCAGCTGAGTTCTGATTACATCGAAGGTTTTCGTGAGTTTATCAGATTTGGAGATGATTACGCAAGGACCTTTGATACCTTAAGGGAACAAGCCGGGACATTTCCAAAGAAAGTATATCAGTATTATCGGGGAGAGATTAGGGAGGATGAGATCCCTACCGATATGGGACTCAATTTTACATTAGACACGGACCGGACGAAGAAGATTTTTGCTGCACTCGGCGTTAACAGGTGATGGAGATGATTCTATGAAGAAGAACCGTTCTTTTCGGACATTATTCACTCTGGCCATAGTCCTGCTGTGCTTAGGAGTACTCGGGTATTTCATTAACAGGCAGGAGGCGGCTCGGACGGCAGACAGCTATAATGGAAGCTCAGGCATGGACCAGACAGAGGAAACCGAATCGGAGGCCCTTTCCACCGAAACGGAGGAGACGGCCACGGAGTCCTCTCTCCTTGATGAGGAAGAGGAGGATGATTACGACTGGGAGGATGAAACAGAAGAAGCCACGGAGAAAAAGAGAACAGGAAGAGGATCCCTGCCCGGTTCTTATGAGGATGACGGGGAAGGGTCAAAGTCCAAAAGTTCCGGCTCTAAAAAATCAACTTCCGGCAAAGAATTCGACCCGGAAGACCATGACATCGAAAGCTATTACGAAGACAACAGAGATGAATTTGATTCCCTGGACGATGCCTCAGATGCATTCGAAGACGATGAAGATGCCTGGGACGACTATTGATATGGAACGTCACTGCGAATGGGAGGAGAATAGATGGATCACAGAAAACAATGGGCACAGGCCAGGGATGACCTGGTACTGGCCATAGTCGGTCTCGGATTTTCAGAACAATTCGGCGAATTGATAGCCAGGCAGCTCGGCAGCCCGAAAGCCATCCGCCGGATGACAGCATATTTAGATCATGCCAGGCCGCAATCCATGGAAGAAATCGCCGATGAGATGCTGGCCATTCAATCGGAGATCGAAGCCTGGAAAGAGAAAAAAGCCAGCCAGGAAGCCAATGCAAGATACAACGAGATCTTGAACAACGGACTGTGAAGGGAGATAGAAGGAATGTATTACGTACCCGACGGAACAGAACGATGCGGCTACTACGAATGCGAAGAATGCAAAGAGAGATTCTTAGATATCCGCATCGCACCCCGAATCCCATGCCCTTACTGCGGAGAAGAACACGACATGGAGATCGGACCGGACGATGAAATGCCGGAAGAAAAAGAAACCGCAAAACTCCTCCAGATGATCCAGGGTGAGGATGTAGAGAAATACGACGCTCTGCTGAGTTTGGCGATTACTGGAGGGGATTATAACTGGATCTGAGAATTGGTGCCTGTCACCCTTTCAATAATCTTACGGTCGAAAGATTATTGAAAGGGTGACAGGCACCATGAATAGGAAGGATAGTAACGACTATGGCAAGTTATTTAATTAAAGACACTACAAAAGAAGAACGGCAGCGGATCGTGGAGGAATCCCTGGGGAATATTTCTGCCAATTGTGACGGCTGTATGGCCGGACTGGCGGAGATGTATCAGGATTATATTGACGGGAAAAAGGAGATCCGGGATATTAACATGGAGTTTGATTCCAGATATGTCCGGGGGGATATGGAGAAGGAACCTCGCCGGAGCTGCCCGATGTAGGGAAGAGGCAGAGACTAACGATGAAGAAGAGAAGATCCGAACAACGGACAAAGAACACAAGTAAATTCATCTCTCTGATTCTGCGTCACAGGCCGGAAGCCATCGGGATTAGGCTGGATGAACACGGCTGGGCGGATGTCCGGGAACTGATTGACGGG
>CACXGS010000455.1 GCA_902767195.1 uncultured Lachnospiraceae bacterium
AAATCCAGCGCAGCTGTCGGCTCATCCGCGAGAATCAGTCTTGGCATTTTTACAATAGCCCGGGCAATCGCCACCCTCTGCTGCTCGCCGCCGCTGAGCGTGACAGGAAACTGTCCTGCACGACTGGACAACCCAACCATCTGCAGCGCATCTTCAGGCTTTAGCCCGCCTTTACAGGTTTCCGCAATTAACTGCACATTTTCAAGAGACGTCAGATTTGGCATCAGATGATAAGACTGAAAGATAAAGCCGACATATTTTCTCCTGTATTCCGTCATCATCCGATCAGAGGGTTCTGAAAAGTTCTTTCCTTCCACTATAAACCTTCCCTCTGAAACGCGGTCCATACACCCCAGAATGTTTAACAGTGTCGTCTTTCCGGTTCCGCTGGCACCCAGAATCACCAACAGTTCATCGGGAAAAATATCCAGATCAATATGATGCAGTATTTGGATCAGTCTCTCTCCGGACACAACCTTTTTGGAAACATGCTGCAGAGAAATAATCGGACGATTTACGGATACATTCTGGCCTTCTACATTGTTCAAATGCGTCATGGTATGTGTCATTCCCTTAAAAAACAATGAATCGTAACAACGCTGTTATGTTATCGGCTAATAATATGAGCCTGAATGATTCACCGTAGTGTGGTTGTGGGCGACAGAAAACGCGCCGTCACAGCGGCAGTTTTCTGCTATCACCTGAAAAATGAATAGAAAAAAGACCGATTCCCAGCTAGAATAGGCAGGTGCACATCGTGATCGATCAAACCAGAAATAGGCCTCCTTGGCTATTATACACAACTTTTTTCATGAAAGCAATAAGAAAATCCATACATCAAATGGATGTCAGGAGCGGGAGGAGGATCGTACCGAGAGACAGTTTTCTTCTCCCTGAATCCGGAAATTCACGCGCAGCAAAACCTCTCTGCAAGTCCCGGAAAACACTCTGCCCAGGCATTCCTCTTACTGAGACACAGGGAGGTTTGTCGCGCGTGAGTGGCAATTCGGCCATCAAAGGCACAGGTGCGATAACGCTGAAAGGCTATCACACCTGTTATGGCCACATGTCAGCTCTGATGGTGAACCTTCCGCGTCTCCTAATTCTTATCAATCCCATTCATCTCAAGCCATGCCGCAACATCATCCGGCAACTCGCCCCCTCCTGAGTAGTGAACAGACAAGCCTTCACCCATAATCGCATCCGGAGCAAGTTTGGCGATTGCCGTCAGGCTCTGCCCGAATCTGCCTCCGCCATGAGAACAGAATGGAACGATCGTCTTTCCCGAAAAGTCGTACTCCTCAAGAAAGGAGGCTATCGGCATCGGAATAGATGCCCACCAATTCGGATATCCCAGCAGGATGATGTCATATTCGTCCATATTCTGAACGTGGTCTGACAGTTCAGATCTTGCCTGCTTATGCTGGTCCTCCTGAGCTTCCATCAGAACGGTATTGTAATCCGTGGAGTATGGATTCACCGGTGTGATCTCAAAAAGATCTGCTCCTGTTTGTGACTGGATCTCGCGGGCAATTCCCCTTGTATTGCCGCCCCAGGAGAAGTAAGCGATCAGGATCCTGCCTCCGGTTTCTGTTTGCGGAATGCTTTCACCTGCTTTCACAGAGCCGGAACGGCTGCCACCCGCGTTTCGTACAAGGCGAATGCCAAGATTGTAACTGTGAAGATCTTCCTGACCTGCGGCGCGGTAAGCGCTGCGCATGTTCTTGGCAAAGTCATTCCATCCTCCGCCGCGATACACATGCCTTGTTCCGGAAGCAGGCCCGGTCGGATGATCAGCGGCTTTCAAATCGTAGGCTCCGTAATAATCCCAGCACCACTCGTTTACGTTTCCATGCATATCATAGAGACCCCAGGCATTCGGCGCAAAACTGCCGACAGCGACGGTTGTCTGCCGGTATTCACCGGGTTTTGCTTCCAGGATAGAGTCGTTGAAATAGTTTTCTTCTATCTCATAGGGGTAGTGGCCGTAGAAATTTGCCT
>CACXGS010000456.1 GCA_902767195.1 uncultured Lachnospiraceae bacterium
ACCGGGCGCATCAAATCCCAACGTCTGTTTGTGGGCCACGGCTGCCGTTGCCATACATAATCTGGTATTGCCGTCCACATTGGTCTGGAGATAATTCCTCATCACATGACCAAAAATAGCAAACTCCTCCAGGGTCAGCTGACCGGTACTGATTCCGGCCACACTCTCCCGGCCGTACCGGGCCTGCAAGTCTTTGATCTTGTCTGCAACATACCTAAATCCTTCTTCCCAGGAGACTTCTTTCATGGTTCCGTCCGCCTGGCGGATCTTCGGCAGACTGTCGGGTTTCACCGTTGTCTGCTGCTTGCTCAGAGACAGGCCCTTAATACAGGAGAATCCGTCATTCACCGGATACCCCTTTGTTGGCACTGTCTTCACGATCCGCCCGTCTTCCACGTAGAAGTCCAGATTACAATCAATCGCACAGAAATTACAGGTTGACTGTATCTTTTTCATAGCTGCTCCTTTCTAAACATATTCATATTCTTCGTTTTATTATATTGTTCTAATCTCTTAGAACAATATTTTATCAGATACAAACAAAAGATTCCGTGACTTTCGTCACGGAATCCATTTCATTCTTCATATTTTCCGGTTTTATAAAACTGGACCAGTCTGTTCATATCATAGACTAGAATCCGTTTTTTGTCGTGTCGGATCAGCCCATACTGAGTCAGGTCCCTGACCCGTCTGGACGTAGTCTCCCGGGGTGTTCCCAGCATATCCGCCAGAAAGGTCACGCTGATATTCATATCGATCTCCACGCCTTCCTCGGTCTCTATGCCAAAATCCCGGGCCAGTTTCCACAGTTTTGCAGCCAGTTTCCGATTCATGTGGATATTTCCCACACTGTTGATCACCTGACGCTGAAGACGGTGCATTTTTTTCTCCTGACTCCCCATAAGCCCCTGAACCAGGGAAAAATCCTCCTCCATCAATTCATGCATTTTATCCTTGGGTATCATCAGGATCACAGAATCGTCTATCGTATCGCAGTATGTGGTAGATGATTGTTTACCAAAAATATGATTGTTCAGAAGGGCACCGGCCCCGAAGACAAAAAAAATCTTCCTCTTCCCCAAATGGGTAAGATTATACTGGATGACCTTTCCTGACAGAAGGAAACAGATAAACGGAAAGTCTTCCCTGGCCTGCACCACCGTCTCCCCTCTGCTGTACTTCCGGAGCGTGCCTTCTCTAAAGATTTTACGGATGGTCTGATCTTTCACCTCCGACAGGGCACTGCAATTATTCAGCTGATCCAGCATAACTGTACTTTTTCGGATAATTTGTGACATGCCTAAACCTCCTTTTTCCTGCCCCCCTACTCCGGGAAATACAGAAGATCTTTCTCTCGGATTTTAAGATAATCCGGCAGTCCTTTCTCCCGGATCACTGGCCAAAGGTCTCTCTGCACGAACCAGGAGATCACATCCTCCGGATCGTAAGTCTTCCGGTCAGGCCGGATATAGTAATTCTCCTCAAAGGGAAGTTCATCTTTCCGATCCAGAAGAAAGGGGATACAATTCTCCTCTCTCTCCCCCCAGACAGGAATGAACTGGTGGGCCCGGTATCCAATAAAATGTACATTATCCGGCAGCTTCTGTTCTGTCCGGACCTCCAGCCCCCAGCTGTCCGCCCTGAACCGGTGGTCATCCAGTCTGGTAACCCCCGAGAAATTCTTACAGCCTGTCATGACCGCGGCGGTTTTTGTAGCCGGTCGGCGAAAGACTTCCTTCCTGCTTCCCTGACTGATCATCTTTCCACGATCCAGAATCAGGATCTCCTGGCTAAATCTATAGATCTCATCTCGGTTGTGCGAGACCAGAAAGACGGTTCCCGGATAATCCCTTAGCTGGCCCTCCAGTTCTCTCTGCATCCGGTCTCTCAGATAAACGTCTAAGGCAGAGAAGGGCTCATCCAGAAGGATCATGTCCGGTGCACAGGCCAGAATTCTTGCCATGGCCACTCTCTGCTGCTGGCCCCCCGAAAGGCGGGATGGCAGCTGTCCCTCCAGACCGGTCAGGTGAAAGCGTTCTACCATCTGTCGGATCATTTCTTTTCGGCCGTTTTGTTTTTTGGGAATTCCCACGCCGATATTCTCCTCCACAGTCATGGAAGGAAACAGGGCATAATTCTGGAACATGTAGCCAACCTTCCTCTTCTGAGGTTTAATGTTAATCCTTCGATCAGTGTCCAGGAGCAGACGGTCTCCATAGAGAATCCGGCCTTTCCCCGGCGAGATGATCCCTGCCAGCATCTTCAGGATCATACTCTTGCCCGCGCCCGAAGCTCCCAGAATCCCCACCCGGGATGCGGAAGTCTTCATATCGATATTCAGTTGAAAATTGTGATAAGACTGCTCGAGTCGAATTTC
>CACXGS010000457.1 GCA_902767195.1 uncultured Lachnospiraceae bacterium
CTGTGAGGGCGTGGATGCCATGCCGGTAGTGACACCGGATATCGGTATCCTGGCATCTCTGGATATTCTGGCTGCCGATCAGGCTTCTGTGGATCTGGTTTATGCCCTGCCTGAGGAAAGCCATAAAGATCTGATCGAACGTATGGAGAGTCGTCATGGACTGAGACAGCTCACCTACATGAAAGAGATGGAGATGGGCAATGACCGTTACGTACTTGTTGATATTGACAATAAAGACCAGGTCATCACAGCCGAAGAAGCTGTAGAGGGAATCAGCGGCGGCTGGGTTCCGGACAAATACAATGTGACTAAGATAAAGACCAGTTGACAAGAGCGCTTTTTGCAGAGTATACTCAAGGGCATGTAACCATTGAAATACTGCTGTGATTTTATAATAATAAAGAGATTGAAATGATGAATTTAGAGAATAAAAAAACATACTTTATACGATATTCTGCAATCTGGCTTGTTATGATGCTATGCTTTTTTGTCCCTTACCTGAGCAGAGGAAGATCACTGGTCTGGGCATGGGACGGATGGAGCCAGCATCTTAAGGCATTACTGTACTATTCAGACTGGCTTCAGGGTATTGTTAAAAATGTTGTGATTCATCACAAGCTGTCAGTTCCCTTATTCAGCTTCCAGATTGGTCTGGGAGGGGATATCATATCAACGCTCCATTATTATGCGGTGGGAGATCCCCTGAACCTGCTGTCGGTATTTGTACCGAGTTCCATGATGGGCTACTTCTACACTTTTCTGGTATGGTTAAGGATTTTTCTTGCAGGAATATCTTTTTCACTGTTTTGCTTTTATATTAAGAAAAAACCGGGTATTCCTGTTTTAGCCGGCAGTCTTTTTTATTGCTTTTCCACATATATATTGGATATGGGTCTGCATCACCCGTTCTTCATCAATCCCTTTATTTACCTGCCGCTGCTTTTGATCGGAGCAGAGAAGATACTGGAGGGGAAGTCTTCCCTTCTGTTTATATTCATGGTATTTATCAGCGCTGTAAGTAACTTTTATTTCTTCTATATGCTGGTAATTATCACGGTCATTTATGTTGCCATCAGAGTTTTTTCCAACTGGAAAGATCATACTCCGGCAGAGACGGGAAGGCTGTTCCTTAAATACTGTCTATCCGGAATCGTCGGGGTAATGATGAGCTGTGCCATTTTTCTGCCGGTTATGCACCTGCTCTTCAGCGGGCGGCGAATGAGTGGTTCGGCATCCCAGGGAGTAGAGTTTTTCTATCCCCTGAACTATTACCAGGAATTTTTCGCCTCCATACTGACACCGACCTGGAAGTATGCCAGTACAAGGCATACGACCATGTCCTATGCAGGCATTGCCCTGATCTGTGCGCTGGGTATTTTCTTATATAAGAAAAAAACAGAGTATAAAGTCGGCGTGATCGTATGTCTGGCGATTATGCTGCTGCCGATGGGAGGAAAGCTGATGAATGGTTTTTCCTACCCTTCCAATCGCTGGACCTTCGGCCTCATTTTCCTGCTGGCTTTCGGTATCGTATATTTCTGGGAAGACCTTCTGGCTCTTGATACGGGGCAGAAGAAACGTATCATATTGATTTACAGTGTCTTTGTCGTGGCTTCACTGACCATCGGATTCATGATAGACAAGGCCAGGTTATATCCGAGAATTCTTCCCACTTTCATATTGCAGATCCTGAACATCTGGTTTTTGCTGGGGATTCTTCCCAATGGGAAGAGGCTGTCTAAAAAAGCGGTCTCTACCGGATTGTTTGTTGTTTTACTGCTTTCCGTATTCTCTAATTTCAGGGTGGAGTCTATCCGAAAATACAATACCTATAGTATGTTTCGGTCATTTACTGATACGAAAGATTATCTGAATGCCTTTGCTGACAGAGCTGTCATGAAGGTTATGGGTCCCGAAGACCGGTATTACCGGTTTGGAGCCGAATATCATCAGGCGACACGAAACTCGACAATGGTCAGCGGCCTGATGGGAACAACGTATTACTGGAGTCTGGCCAACGGAGATGTCGGTTCTTTTTATGATGAAATGGGACTGTTGAATAAAAACGATTATAATCTCAGGAATCTGGACGGCGTAGCTCCCCTGGAAAGTCTGGCATCTTTGAAATATTATGTGATTGAAAACCGGCCCGGCAAGCAGAGGCTTGTGCCCTATGGTTTTACCAGGGTCAAAAATCTAAAACTGATGGAGTATGAGAATGAGAAAAAATACTCCGTTTATAAGAATGTATATCCGCTTCCGCTGGGATATACCTATGATTCCATTGTTACGGACCGGCAGTATGACCAGATGGAATGTCTGGAGCGTCAGAATGCCCTTGTTCAGGGGGTTCATCTCAGTGATGATGATATGATCTCCGGATTTCCTGTAACGGATATTCAGCAGAACAATAAAAAGCTGTCTTATAAAGTGGTGGAAACGAAGAGTGCAAAAATCGAGGATCATAAGATTATTGTCACCGGAGAGGATTCTCTTATTCGCTTTGAGATAACTAACTCAGATCCCTACAGCCAGGCTTCGGTTGCCCTGAATGATTTTGACTTTACACCGCCTGAAGAGCTGGAGGAAACTTATAAGTTTAATTATCCTGCTTTACGATTTACTTTTAAGGAAGATGATGAAAAAGGTGTCGGACGGATGATGTTCTTTACACCGTCAAACAATGTCACTTACACCGGCCGCCATGATTTCATGGTCAATCTGGGTTATCATACGGAGCCGAAGACAAGATTTGCATTAAAGATTACCAATGTGGGAACATATACTTTTAAAGACATGACAGTTTATGATACACCTTGCAGGGATTATGCAAAGTATATCAGTAAATTACGGGAAGATGTTCTTCAAAACATTCGTTTTGAAGGGAATACATTAACCGGAGACATCGATCTGGAAAAAGATAAGATTTTATGTTTCTCCATTCCCTATTCCAGCGGATGGAAAGCATTGGTTAATGGCAGGGAGACTGAGATTCATAAAGCCAACACCATGTTTATGGCGATTCCACTGAAGAAGGGCAGCAATCAGGTGACTCTGATTTACCGTACGCCGCTGTTAAAAACAGGATTACTGATCAGTTTACTCGGGATTATTCTGTTTGCATCATATGGTGTGTACATTAAAAGACATAACAATAAAAACAGGGAGTAGAGGATATGCCAATTATTAAAGCCAGTCATGTTTCCAAAGTCTTTGAGACCAAAGACAGGAGAGTGCAGGCGCTCAAAGATGTGAATTTTGAGGTAGAAGAAGGAGATATATACGGGATCATCGGCATGTCAGGCGCCGGTAAGAGCACACTGGTGCGGTGTCTGAACTTTCTGGAAGTTCCCACGGAGGGCGACGTTGTCGTTGCGGGAAAGAATCTTAGGGAACTGTCCGAGAGTGAATTGCTGGACGAGCGAAAACAAATCGCCATGATCTTTCAGCATTTTAATCTGCTTATGCAGAAGAATGTCCTTGATAATGTCTGTTTTCCTCTTCTGATCCAGGGACAGAAGAAGGCGGCCGCAAAGGAGAGAGCCAGAGAGCTTCTGAAAATTGTCGGTCTGGCTGACAGGGAGAAATCCTATCCGGCCCAGTTGTCCGGAGGACAGAAACAGAGAGTTGCCATTGCCAGAGCACTGGCATCCAATCCCAAGATTCTTCTGTGCGATGAAGCGACCAGCGCCTTGGACCCCCAGACATCGGGTGCCATCCTGAAGCTGCTGGAGCAGATTAATAAAGAGTTTGGTATTACGATCGTTATCATTACCCACCAGATGTCTGTTGTGAGACAGATATGTACGAAAGTAGCTATCATGTCCCTTGGTGAGATTAAGGAGAAGGGGACAGTGACAGAGATTTTCAGTCATCCCAAGTCCAGGGAAGCCAGGGAGCTCCTCCTTAAGGATCCTGACAGCGGATATGACGAAGATCTGCCCCAGATGAAGGAGCTGCTTGCGGAGAGGAAGATTCGAATCGTCTTTTCCACCAACTCTTCTTTTGAGCCGGTGATTGCCAACATGGTCCTGCTGACAGGAATGCCGGTGAATATTCTTCGGGCCGATACCAGGAATGTGGGAGGTACTGCCAGAGGTGAAATGATCCTCGGTCTGCCGGATGATGAGGAAGCCCAGAAGGCCATCCTGACTTATCTGGAGCAGAGAGGTCTTGATGTGGAGGAGGTGACAGGAGATGTTTAGTCCGGAAGTAACCAATATGATTATCATGGGGACCCTGACAACTCTGTACATGACACTTTTTTCCACCTTTTTCGGTTATTTGTTCGGTCTTCCTCTGGGAATACTCCTGACCGTATCCGACAAGGAAGGGATTAAGCCGAATCCGGTTCTTTTCAGGATTCTGGATATCATCGTGAACATCGGAAGAAGTATTCCTTTTCTGATTCTTTTGATTCTTATCATTCCTTTTACCAGGATGATCGTGGGAACCAGCACCGGAGCTACGGCAACGATCGTACCACTTACTGTGGCAGCGGTTCCCTTTATAGCCAGACTGGTGGAGTCTTCCCTGAGAGAAGTGGATCCCGGGGTGATTGAAGCAGCCCGGTCTATGGGAGCGAAAACTTCCACCATTGTCTTTAAAGTGCTGCTGGTGGAAGCCAGGACATCCCTGATTGTGGGAGTGACCATTGCTCTGGGGACCATCCTGGGATACTCCGCCATGGCCGGTGTCGTCGGCGGCGGCGGTCTGGGAGATATAGCGATCCGATACGGTTATTATCGTTACGAGACCGATATCATGATTGTTACAGTTGTATTATTGGTTGTCCTTGTCCAGATTCTTCAGATGATCGGTATGGTCCTCTCTGTGAAGCTGGATAAAAGAAAATAATATTATTAAAAATGGAGGAGAGTATCATGAAGAAAAAGTTACTTGCTGTTGTACTGGCTTCTGCTTTTGTAGTGGCATCCCTGACCGGATGCGGAGCAGGCGGGAATGGTGCAGATTCGGAGAAGACCATTAAGATTGCCGCTTCTGCCACACCCCATTCCGAGATTCTGGAGGAGGCAAAGCCTCTCCTGAAGGAAAAGGGATATGATCTTGAGGTAACTGTATTCAATGACTATGTTCAGCCGAATGAGAACGTGGAAAGTGGGGATTACGATGCCAACTATTTCCAGCATGTTCCCTACCTTGAGAGCTTTAACGCTGAGAAAGGCACCCATCTTGTCGATGCCGGCGATATCCATTATGAGCCGCTGGGAATCTATCCCGGAAAGAAAAAGTCTCTGGATGAAATGGCTGAGGGAGATACGATTGCGGTACCTAACGATACCACCAATGAAGCCAGAGCTCTGAAGCTGCTTCAGGACAATGGTATTATCACATTAAAAGAAGATGCCGGTTTCGAGGCAACAGTGAACGATATCACAGATAATCCCAAAAAACTGGAATTCAAAGAGCTGGAGGCGGCCCAGATTCCGCATTCCATCGATGACTTCGCTTATGCTGTCATTAACGGTAACTATGCTTTAGAGGCAAATTACTCCGCAGCTAAAGATGCCCTTGCTTATGAGGCTGCTGATTCCGAGGCCGCCAAGACCTACGTGAACATTATTGCAGTTAAGGAAGGTAATGAGAACCTTGACAAGATCAAAGCGCTGGTTGAGGTCCTTAAGTCGGATGAGATTAAGAACTTCATCAATGAGAAGTATGACGGAGCGGTCATTCCTTTTGAGTAGGAACTTACCCGGAAAAGGGAGATTTCTTAAGGTGGCTGTCCTTGCATAAATAAACAGAAATAATAGAGGACGGTCTCCCGACTCATGTAAGATGAGCCGGGGAACCGTCCTTTTTATGATTCACTGGACTGGAAGGTTATTTATGAGAAGGATAAACATGATAAAAGACAATTCAGAATCCCTTCTTTCTGCTTTGCAGAGAGAAGGTTATGGTCTCCCGGCTTACTGTGGAGGCCGGGGAGACTGTGGAAAATGTAAGGTAAGGCTGCTCGCCAACCTTCCGGAACCGAAAGAACAGGAGATCCGGCTTCTGCCGAAAAAAGAACGGGAAGAGGGATGGAGACTGGCCTGCCTGGTGAGAGAAGCCGGGAAATATGAGCTGGAGCTGCCGGATATCCGGGAGATTGAATTGGAATCGGACGAAATACATGTGGCAGAAGTAGCTGGCATGGATTCCGGAAATATAGAGACTGATGCTGGATCCGGAAGCATGGGAAATAGTGTGCCGGATCGCTCCTGTGCTTTAGCAGTGGATATCGGAACGACAACCCTGGCGATGAGCCTGGTGGACAGGATAAGGAAACA
>CACXGS010000458.1 GCA_902767195.1 uncultured Lachnospiraceae bacterium
CATTTTTCATATCCTCCCTAAATTCAATTTTTTAATATACCACTGTCATATAAGCCGCCGCGTTCCTCAAGAACCTCCTCAAGTCCCATTGACTTAAGACGTCCATATTCCTCTTCCTGCATTCTGTCGAAATCGGCAGGAGGACAGCACATAAGATTATAAACATATTCCACAAGTGCTGTATCAAGATCCACCTGATATTTTGCTTCCGAATCCAGTACCAGACTGTTTCCGGGGAACGTAAACTGATCCTGTACGCACAGATCATAGAAATAATCAAACCACTCCTCAGTCTCCCACTTGCAGTTCTGAGTCCATGTGGAAACCTGAGCGTCTTTTTTATCAACAAAATCAAAATGCTGATTCACAATGCAGTAATCATCCGGATTGCCGGGATATCCATGACTGAACAGCGCATCCTTCGCCATGGCCATTGCTGCACCTTCTTCAGTCTTTTCATGATCCGGAGTATAGTTAACCATCTCAGCTATAGCAGGATCGGCAAGCCAGTTCAGATATTTGATAACGGCATCTGTCTTATTCTTACTGGATGCCGGAACCATTACATACAAACCATAATCAGGCTCTGTTACATTGCGATATCCACCATCCTTAAGATCAAAGCACAGTAGCGGACTCACCTCGACCTTCTGATCAGTCTTCTTCATTTCAGAAATATATGTAAAAGGAGACATTGTATCATCAACGAAAAATCCTGCCCTGCCCTCGGTGACATCCTTTATATATTTGGAATTATCCGTATCAGCCGTAAAATCAAGTGAGATTATCCCATCATTATACAGCCTGTTTAGTTCTCTTATTCCTTCTATGGCGCCGTCAGCAACCACCATATATCTCTCTGCGTAAATAAATGCATCCCTGTCAGAAAGACCATCCACATAGGATCCCACAAAGCCCTGATAAAAACGTTCCGAATGAATATCCCCGCCCATAGCCCAGGGAATCACGTTATCAACACCTGCGGGATTTTGTTCCTTAACAGCATACAGATACTCAATAAGCTGCTTTTTATTAGTAGGAACATCCATGCCCATCATATCGCACCAGTCTTTTCTTATATAAGCCATGTGCCTGGGCGCTTTGAAGCCTCTTCTCTTCATTACTGCAACCTGAAGATCATTGTAGGCTCCCATATACTGAATGTCGCCAATATATTTTTTAATGTTATCGCCGTATTTTTCCAGCGAATCCGTAAGATCAGTAACCTTACCCTGCTTGGTCATATACCCAAACACCGAGGATGAATAGGTGAAAATGATATCCGGAGCAGTTCCCTCGTCCACCATCTTCTTTATGGTGGTGTCAGAGGTGGATCTGTCCACGCTTACAAAATGGAGGTTTATTCCATACTCATCCTTCACCTTTGCTCTTATCCAGTTAGCAAGGGCGTTATCATCAGCAGTATATCCTTCGGGGAAATTACCTCTGTCCCACACCATGCAGGTGATGGAGTTTTCATCATCTGCTGAGTAGTCAGTGGCAGCCTCTTCCTTTGACTTGAAAAAAGAACATCCCGCACAGGAAACGAGCAGGGATAATGTTAAAATCGTGCTAATTGTCCTGGAAAAAATACGCATAGCCTGTCCTCGTTAAACTTCGTCCGCCTGTTACTCCGAACGAAAAAACTAATGACTGTTACTCTGAGTTGATTCACCAACACATAGCTCCGCAGGAAAAGTGATATGCCTGTGGGAGCTTCTCGATTCTATAATGTCAAACAGCAGCTTTACTGTTTCTCTGGAAATCTGATCAAGGGGCTGCTTAATGGTAGTGAGTCTGGGATTGATATATCTGCCAATCTCCATCCCATCAAAACCGCACACGCTTATATCCTCCGGAACCTTAAGTCCCGCATCTGCTATGGCACGAATGGCACCAATCGCCAGAAGATCCGTCGCGCAGAAAACCGCTGTAAATTCTCTTCCTGATGAAAGCATTCTCTGCATGGTCCTGTAACCATTTTCCACCGAAAAGTGTTCCATGGTCTGATCAACGTAGAAAACAAGTCCCTCGTCAACCGCCATACCACGCTCAAGATATGCATCCTTGTAGCCCTCAAGTCTGAGGTGTCCTACAGATCTTCTACCCCTAGCCTCAGTGATGATGGCTATATTCTTATGTCCCAGATTCATGAGATACTGGGTCATATGCCTTGCTTCAAGCCTGTCGTCAACCGATACGGTAGAAAACTCGTTTCGGCCTTCCTCCTCAAGAAAGGATGCTCCGATCGTTGAGAAAACCGCCGGAATTTTAAGCTCATTGAGCTTGAGCCTGGACTGCTCAGAGCCTCCACCAAGGAAAATGATTCCCCTTAGTCTCTTCTCCGTCTCCAGCTCCATAGCTACATCAGCCTCTTCCTCATCAGCCTCAACATGACGCAGGACAAGTGCATACTTCTGTCTGTCTATCTCCTGCTCGATGATATCGATCATCGGGGAGAAAAAGGGATTGGTTACTCCCTTTATAAGTACACCGATGCATTTAGCATCGGTGCGTTTAAGGTTACGCGCACTGTCATTGGGGACAAATCCTGTCTCCCTTATGACAGCCATTATTCGTTCGCGTGTTTTGGCGCTAACATCAGGGTGACCATTTATCACCCTGGATACGGTGCTAACGCCGACACCGCACATTTTTGCAACATCAACTATGGTTATTTTAGACATTTGAACTTCTTCCGTAGGTCTTAGCCATATCAAGCATGCGTGCAGCAAGCTCGTCAGTAAGAACACCGTCCTCCATACGCCATGTCCAGTTCTTGCCAAGTGTAGAAGGAGTGTTTATTCTTGCCTCTTTTCCAAGTCCCAGATAATCCTGCATGGGAATAACTGCTGTATTTGAAACTGATGCAAATGTAGCTCTGATAAACTCCCATACAATATCCTTATTGGAGCGGATATTCAGATACTTCTTGGCAAACTTCTTATCAGCTCTCGGAATTGAATTGTACCATCCAAGAGTTGTCTCATTATCATGAGTTCCTGTGTAAACAATACTGTTCTGCACATAGTTGTGAGGAAGGTAATCACTCTCTTCTCTCGCATCAAAAGCGAACTGAAGGATCTTCATTCCGGGGAAGCCTGTTCTATGAACAAGTCTTATTACAGAAGGTGTAAGGTATCCAAGGTCCTCTGCGATAACTCTAAGATCACCAAGCTCTTTTTTCATAGCCTCGAAAAGCTTGTAGCCGGGTCCCTTTACCCACTTACCGTGCTCAGCAGTAGGATCACCAAACGGAATTGAATAGTACTCATCAAAACCGCGGAAATGATCGATACGGATTACATCATAAAGCTCATAGCAGCTCTTTATGCGGTTGATCCACCACTTAAAGCCTGTCTTTTCATGATATTCCCACTTATACAGAGGATTGCCCCAGAGCTGACCGGTTCTTGCAAAAGCATCCGGAGGGCAGCCTGCAACAGCAGTGGGCATATTCTTCTTATCAAGCTGGAAAAGCTTGGGATTAGCCCATGTATCTGCTGAGTCAAATGCAACATAAATCGGAATGTCACCGATGATATCAATGCCCTTTTCGTTAGCATAGGCCTTGAGATCGAACCACTGTGTCATGAAAAGGTACTGAATAAACTCATGGAATCTGATTCTGTCAGCGTGCTTAACCCTTGCTTCTTCAATGGCCTCTTTTTGTCCGAGCTTCAAGCC
>CACXGS010000459.1 GCA_902767195.1 uncultured Lachnospiraceae bacterium
AGCATTGGGACGGAGGGTTTGGATCACAGGAAACTGTAAGTCCTAATGGTCTTCTCTGTTCCTTTGTTCTATAATCACTATAACACCGCAATTAGCACTCGTCAACAGAGAGTGCTAATTTGGATAAAAAGAGCTTGTATAAACCAATACAGATTTATTCTATTGTCTCAATGTCACCGGTCATCTAATTATTACGATGTTTTCTCTTTTTCCTTTTTCTGCCCTGTACACGATGTCATAATCTCCGAGCAGTTCGTCTATCCTGTCCTTGTCATATGGCCTGAACAGCATTCCTTCTCTGCCTTCACTCGTATACTGCATTGTTCTGTCATCCAGCGTTATGTGGGCTTCTGTCAGGTCATCATCCTCCGGGATGTCAAAGGAAAGCAGGATCAGACCGTTCGTTCTTGTAATCCTTGACAGCTCGGTTAAAGCTCTTTTTGCATCTTCCAGAGTCAAATGGTCTAAGACAGCATGGGCGATCACTCCATCGAAAGCATCATCCTCATATCCTGTGTCCAGGATGCTTGCGACCTTGATGTTTTCTGCGTTAAGGCCATATCTCTTTAGTCCGTCGATAGTTCTTTTAACCGCAGTTTCAGAGATATCAAAGCTGCTCACATTAAATCCATTGGATGCAAACGCCAGCGAATATGCGCCAAATCCGCAGGCTGCGTCGCAGACATTTACAATGTTGTGCTCTTTGAATATTTCGATTTCTCTGCTCTTTAATTCGTAATAGCCGTCAAGATATCTGTACAACTCTTCTGCATCTTCATCTTTCCAGCATTGCTCCCAATAAGTATGATAATTGCGCATTCTGTCACCTGCAATTCTTCTGACTTGCTTACTTTCATGATATTATTGCATATTCCGCCCGAAATGAAAATGAGCCGGCGCTTAGCGCCAGCTCTTTTCACGTTCGTTTCTTTCGTCCTCTGATTCCCACTTTGGAATGGGAATATTTTTATGTAGTCTGTCCAGTATAGTATCAAGGCTCTCGGGAATGTGGTAATAGAAGCCCTGCCCGAGTTCACAGCCCGCATCAAGAAGGAACTGCCTCTGAGCATTGGTCTCCATGCCTTCACAAAGGGTATGGATTCCCAGCCTGTGGGCAACATCTATGAGTGCCTTAATGATCACCCTGTTGGCTCCGTTATGGGCATCCAGGTTCATCAGAAGGTTCATGTCAAACTTTATAAGGTCTATGTCAAAATTACTGAAAACATTAAGTGACGAATATCCGCTTCCGAAATCATCAACCCAGAGTTTGTAGCCGCTTTTTCTTATTTTGTCGAGCTGCTCGTAGAAGGCATCTGTAGCGGTTGCCAGCCCCTGCTCGGTTATCTCAATGATAAAATAGCTCTTATCTATACCATATTGACTGATATCGTACTTATCGTAAATCCTGTTGATCTCACCGATAACATCTATATAGTCAAAGTCCTGTCTGGAGAAATTGATGGAAACCGGCAAAAGCGGAAGTCCCTCATCATAGCGGGTTTTAACCTCTTTGCATACCGTTTCGAATATATAAAGATCCATCTCATGGGTAAGATGGTATTTCTCAAGAGCAGGTATGAAGTCTGCCGGATTTATCATTCCCTGTTCAGGATCCATCCACCTCGCCAATGCCTCAAATCCCATTCCGTTGCCGGATTCAATGCGCAGAAAGCACTGGTAAAAGACCTTGATCCAGCCTTCTTCTTTAGCCGTATCAAAGTGTTCTACTATGTATCTCTGATGATTGTATAAGGTATCATCTTCTGCGGTGTAGAACCTGTAAAACTTATTCAGGTCCTCACCTACAAGTTTATTGGCTCTGGTGGCATGATCAAGGGATTCCGTGAGCGAAATGCCCTCTTTGCCTACATATATTCCGACATTTAATCCAGTTGTTGTACCATATGCCCTGATCTTTATCTTTGAATTTACATCCTCAATTTTTCTTATAATATCTTCTTCGCCATTATATTCATCGATCACGGCAAAATGATCCGAGACAATACGAACAACCATCCCATGGGTAAACTCTTCCAGAAGAACATTGGCTACAAGGCACAACAGGTCATCACCTTTTTCAAATCCATACCGTCTGTTATAGGACTGCATTGAGTCAATATCAAGGTAAATAACCACCGGATTTCGGCCTTTGGCAATGATTTCCTGTAACCTGACATTGCCGTGCCTGTTGACATAGTTAATGTTCGGAAGATTGGTCAGGGTATCAATATAAAACTCGTCTTTTTGAAACAGCTTATACCTGTTTGATATTTCCGAAAGCTTATCCTCATGCTTTTGAACATCGTTATAGACTATGAAAGCCAGCTCTGTACCGTCTTCCATAGTTTGCCAATAGCCGGTCGAGTGAATAAGATGGTATCCATCCTCCCGTCTGGCTCTGAAAGTGACATCATACTCAGTTTTCTTGTCCAGAAAATCGTAGCTTATAGCACGGAGCTTATCTCTTTCCCCGGGATGGACTCTTTCAAAAAGGCCTTCTTTCAGGCTACCACCATAAAACTCATACCATTTTTCTCTGGAAATATTATGATAATCAAGAAAACCATCAGAAATAGCAAGCGGCTCATAATCACCACTTGCTACAGGTCCCATTATTATCAACGGAATTTTAAGACTCTCATATGATTTTTTTAACTCATCCGGGAATATATACAAAAGGTCTTCTCCTTGATTCCAATCTGATATTAAAATCATACAAGATTATTGTACATTCTAGCGATAATTAACGTCTAAAATAAAGATAAACTTTGGGTTAATTTTTAATTCTATCTTTCTTTATGAACCTCATCTAAAAGTATGAACCTCATACGCACTGCCGTCCAACTTGGTTATTCTTACGAGGCCGTTCCATGTTTCGTCTGACCAGCTCTTTTCCAAAAACATGATTCCGCTTGTGTCGTCAAGCGAACCGGAGTGCCAGAAAATCACGCTGTCGTCGCGCTTTTCTATATATTCAAGCTTTGCGGTATACTCTTTTTCCAGAGTTATTGTCTTGAGCTCGTTAAAGTTCTCATCGCAGAAAATCACTTTATTATCCCTGATCCCGGCTGTGGAGTAGGCAGATTCGTTCTTGATCAGCTCGTAGACAGGCTTATCGCACTTTAACAGATTGTCATATTTCCTTGCGGAATTACCGGTCATGAACAGCGACAAGCCGAATGCAAGCGCAATGATGGCCAGCACTGCACCCAGGGTTATCAAAATCTTTTTTGTCATTATCAAGTCTCACTTTCCTTCGATTCCAATTCTTCCTGGGTAAAGGCAAGATGTTGTATTCTTTCGTACTCAGATGGGCTCAGCGACCTTATTTCGTCGGCGCCGACCAGTCTGAATCCATCGTATGTAAACTTAGGCGTTGTGGCACATGACATAAAGCAGTAGCTGCTCTTGTCAAGGTTTTCTGCGGCAAAAACAGCTCCTTTGGGGATGATGGCCATTGCTTTCCGGCCCTCTCCTGCGCCTATAGTCAGCTCGGTGACTTCTCCGTCAAGTATCATGGTTATCTTGAGCGCACTTCCTTCATGGTGATACCATATTTCATCACAGTCAATCTGGTGAAAATGGGATATATCATCACCTTCCAGAAGAAAGTAAATGCTTCCCATCAGCGCGCGGTCTCCGCTCACGAACGGAGATGTATAGCTCTCCGAAAACCATCCTCCTTCCGGATGCCTTTCCAGCTTATATTTCTCAATAAGTTCCCTTGCTCTTGACCTCATGTCTCCCAAACCTCCGTGCGATGCAAGTTCGTTTGCAGTCATCTCTTTGTATGGTAACATGTTTCCTCTCAAATTTCGCTTGTTTAATTATATTGGCTTCAAAAAATGGTCCCCTACCCCCGTCCCCAGGGGTCAAAAAAGGAGTCAATGAGAACCGTCCCCATTGACTCCTTTTTTAGTCTTCGAATATTTCGGTTATGGCGTCCTTAAGGACTTCTGAGATGTCGGCGCCGGAGAGCCGGCTGAGGAAATCGGCGTCATTCATGCTGTTTACTGCATCGTACACCGCTTCCTTGGCGAGGTTGCTGATCCAGGCTCTGTCCAGGAGTTTGAATACTTCCGACTTATGGTCGTTACCGGTAAGCCTGATTCCTGTTACTTCGGCAAAAGACCCTTTGGAGGCATCAACGTCTTTCAGCTCCAGCACAATCTCTTCCCCCTCGG
>CACXGS010000460.1 GCA_902767195.1 uncultured Lachnospiraceae bacterium
AACAGTATTTTGATCAACCTCAGCATATACCGTTTGCCCAAGGATCAGCAATCCGGCAGCCATACACAACAGCATTTTTCCAATTTGTGTTTTCATTTTATTTATCTCCATAACACCGATGCATATTATTTCACAAGACCATTCTCACGCATCAGTTCCAGCTTCTTTTGCGCAGCCGCGTTCCCCTGAGCTGCTGCCTTTTTATACCATTCCGCTGCTGTCTTATAGTCCTGCTGCACTCCGCCCTGTCCCTGTTCGTACATACAGCCTAAATTACACTGCGCGTCAATATCGCCAAGCTTTGCCGCTTTCCAAAACCATATCACAGCTTTTTCGTAATTCTGCTCAACCCCTTGCCCTTGATAATACATATAGCCTAAATTACTTTGCGCGGTGACATTGCCTCCTTCTGCCGCTTTCCGGTACCAGTCAAAGGCCCTTTGATAATCCCGCTCCACTCCTTGCCCTTGATAATACATATATCCCAAATTACTTTGCGCGACGGTATCGCCGGCTTCTGCCGCCTTCCGATACCAGTCGAAAGCTTTTTGATAATCCTGCTCCACTCCTTGTCCATTGTAATACATATAGCCCAAATCGTTTTCCGGAATGATCTTTGCCGCCTCTTCTTCCTTCAGCGGTGATACTGTAGAGCCATCTTCACACACAAGGGCGACTCGAAATCCCTTAACAAAATCTCTGCAGCCGGGAACGCTGAAACACCGGCTCTTGGAGCTGCAATCTTTAGCCCCACTCAGCCAGCTGCCTCCGCATAAAGCATATTTGTCTATTTCGCCATTATTTTGCCACTCCGCCACATTCCCATGCATATCATAAAGACCCCAGGCATTTGGTTTCTTTTGGCCAACCGGATGTGTACTCTTTTTGCTGTTGCAATAATACCAGGCGATCTCCTCTAAGTGAGGACAGGATTCGTAAGAAAACCGCTCTTTTGCCGGCGCATCATTGCCATTATTATAATCCGTGGTCGTGCCCGCATGGCAGGCATACTCCCACTGCATCGTGCTTGGCAGCGTATATTTATACCCATCCGGCAGTTTCCCGGCAGCCTTCTCGATCTCTGTCAGTTTGTCACAGAAATCATTCGCGTCCTCCCAGCTCACATAATACACCGGGTAATTCTTTCCTACCCCGTAAGTTGAATCCGCCGCGGGATTCTCCCCCATTACAGCCATATACTGCGCTTGCGTCACTTCATACTTTCCCAGCCAAAAGCCCCTGGAAAAGTTCACCTCATGCAGATTTCTCCCCCATTCATTTCCACGATTACCCACTATGAAAGTACCCGGCTGGATCCACACCATTTCCAGCTTCACTCTTTTTGCCGGCAGGATCGTGTAATCCCTTCCTTCTTCGATTCTTGCCGCGCTGCCGGATCTTTTACTCTCCTTCGCGTCGCAATGGGTTGTCATCATAAAAAACGCCGCAGATATCGCGGCAACAGATACTCTGTTCACCCATTTCCCTATACGCTTTTTTCTCATAAATCGCGTTTTATTTCACAGTTTCCCTGTCACATTGTTGCTCAACATGTTGAAATACAATGTCTGACTGGTAAAGCTGGCCGGCATTCATGATATTGGTCTGCCAGACCAGTATGTTATTAGACGATATAGCCCAGGAAAAATTCAAAACGCGTCTTGAAAGAAATACCACCTCCACATCTCGGATTGTTCTGTAGATTCGGGACTCTCTCGTCACTACAGAACATATTGATTTTGATAGGTTTTGATAATCCCAAAATCGCCATTAGGGTTGGAATTTCTAATGACGGTCATTGGAAGAAAAACTGGATATAAAATTGGACATTAGCGAGTTATAACTTGAAAAAAGTTCTAAAAAAGGGCTTTTTTTCAATGTAAGGATTTCTTACTATGTTTGGAGAGATAAAGATCGAGTTTACCGACAAGGAAATCACCCCTCATGCCGGTATTATTCTCATGCTGGAGATGCTCAGAAAAATCGATTTCGATGACATCTTATCCAGTTTGTGTCTTCCTCAGCAGATGTCCAATCGGGGGTATGATCCCAAACAGTTGATCCTGTTTTTTATCATAGGTATTTGGTGTGGAGCTTCCCGTCTGGAACATCTGGAAGTAACTCGAATGGACGGCACACTGCAAGACCTCCTTCATTGGGACAGAATGCCAGGCAACAGATCTCTGAAGAGATACTTTGACAAGTTTGATCAGCCGACCAATCAGATGGTCTTTGAGAGACTGTATCAGCGTTTCTTTGAATGGATTACCTTTGATAACATTACCCTGGATGTAGATTCGACAGTCCTGACTCGTTATGGAGAACAGGAAGGCTCTGCTAAAGGATATAATCCCCGGAAACCGGGAAGAGCATCTCATCATCCCTTACTGGCTTTTATTCCGGATATACGCATGATAGGGAACTTCTGGCTGCGTCCGGGCAATGCCCGTTCAACCAATAACTTTTTAAACTTTCTCAAGGATACGATGAGGAAACTGAGTCCACGAAAAGTGGGACTGATACGAGGAGACAGTGGTTTCTTTGAGAAAGAGATACTTGATTACCTGGAGAATCCGGGAGAGGGACAAAGTCCTTACAACTACATCATTTCGGCCAAGTTCAACCCTCCTATCCAAAGAGCTATAGCCTACCGGTATAATTGGATAACGATAGCACCTGGCATTGAGTATTCAGAAACCGATTATCAAGCAGACAGTTGGGATAAGCCCAGACGGTTTGTTATCGTCAGACAACTGATCAAAGAAAGACCTAGATAGTGTCTACACGAGATTGACAAAGAGATAGAAAAGGGGCTACAATCTCCTCGGTATGAGAAAGAAGAGGAGTATCTCAACAGAAAATCTACAACACAGACAAGACATATCGGATAAAGTCTGGGAATTACTAAAGCCTTTATTGCCAGGACAAAAGGGACAATGGGGAGGCATTGCCAAAGATAATCGAAAGTTTATCAATGCTGTATTTTGGGTGTTACGCACAGGAGCTCCTTGGAGAGATCTGCCACCTTCTTATGGGAAATGGGGAACCGTTCATCAAAGGTTTCGCAGATGGAGAAATGCTGGTATATGGGAAAAGATATTGGAAGCTTTAATCAATGAACCCGATTATGAATGGCTTATGATAGATGCAAGTCATTGTAAAGTTCATCCTCATGCAACAGGTGCTATAGGTGGCAATCAGGGAATGAG